>CAZDRW010000014.1:0-17115 GCA_964507555.1 uncultured Desulfarculaceae bacterium | reverse complement strand
GGCCGACAAGGGGTTGCCGCCCGAGGTGCTGGCGGCCATCAAGGCCCACAACGCCGAAAACCTGGGACTATCCCGCCGGACGCCTTTGGACTTGGCCCTCACCTGCGGCGAGACCGTCACCGGTTTGGTGGTGGCCACCACTTTGGTCTACCCGGACAAGAAGCTCAGCTCGGTCAAGCCCAAGAGCGTGACCAAGCGCATGAAGGAAAAATCCTTCGCCGCCAGCGTGAACCGGGACCACATCCGCTTGTGCGATGAGTTGGGCATACCGCTTGGCGAATTCGCCGCCTTGGCCGTGGAGGCCATGCGGGATATCGCAGACGATCTCGGGCTCTAGGGCCTTAAGCCCTAGAGCGCCCGCCCGCCCGGTGTCAGACCACGAGCCCTAGGGCCTGCCGTAGCTCTTAACTATCTTCCATTCCTGACCCGGCGCCAGATCTACCTGCCAGGTATCGCTGTATTTGGCCACGGTGCGGGCCACGGTTTGATCCCCGGCTTCCACCATCACATAGCCTTCCAGGGAGAGCACGAGCTTATGCTTGCCCGGCGGCGCCAGGAAGATCAGGTGCTGCTCCAGGGGATTGGCGGACAGGGAGCTGAACCTGGCCTCCTGGGTGGGCCCTAGGCGTTTCCACACGCCGTCCGTCCCGACAAGGTACAAGCCCCAGTCCCATAGCACCACGTCTCCACGCGAGGGGAGGCTGGCCACCGGCGCCTGGGCCTTGATGGAAGCCACGATGCGCGCCGGGTTGGGGCCGGGGTCCAGGTAGGCGTAGCCGCAGCCTAGGGATACCAGCAAGACAACCAGGGCCAATCCCGCCAGCAGGTATGCAGGTGGTTTCTTGCCGCGCCAGTGTAAGCCACCCATGGCCAACCCTCCAGAAAATGGTGATTAAATGTCCAAGGTTCTTCCCGCTAATTATGAGGCCAGATACTAAACCTAGCAAGCGGTTCGCCAGGCTCCGGCTTGCGTCCGGGCGTTTAGTGCCGCATACTTTTTAATCAATTGGAACTCAGCTCTGCAAACATAGAAAGGCAGTTGCTTCATGGCCAGGATATTGGTGGTGGATCAGGATGAGTGCATTAGCTGCGGCAATTGCGCCGAGGTGTGCCCCGAGGTGTTCGAGCTGGACCCTGCGACCGATAAGTCCCACCCCCTAAAGCCCCAGGGTGGACCGGTCTGCGTGGAGGAGGCCATTAACGGCTGCCCGGTGGAGGCCATCTCCTGGCAGGAGGGATAACCTGCATATTTCATGGAGGTTGAGCGGCAAGGAACAACGAATTTGCATTTATGCGGTCCTTGTGAAAATAACGTTAGCCCTATCAGTGTGCAGTTTGAACCCGGCCCCGGCACAGCCAGCCGCCGGCAGACAAGGCGTCCGGCAAGCGAGGGCCGCAAGCGTAACCAAAGCTACGTCGAGGCCCGAGCGCCGACGGCAATGCGGTATGCCGGTGGCTGGCGCAGCCGGACGCTCAACCTCCATGAAATATGCAGGTTAGGCCCCGCGCACGGCCTGGGCCGGGGGCAGGGCGGCCGCTTTGCGCGCGGGCCACAAGCCGAAAAATAGCGCGATTATTAGGCACAGGCCCAGGCCCAAGAAGGCCTCGGCCCAAGGCAGGTTAAAGTTGAAATCGCTGAACCAGCGTAAGCCCGCGGCCAAGCCCAAGCCCAAGAGGGCCCCGGGCAACCCGCCCGCCAGCCCCAGCAAAAGGGCTTCCATGAGGAACTGGTTGAGCACGTCCCGCCGCCGGGCTCCCACCGCCCGGCGCACCCCTATTTCGGGGGTGCGCTCGCGCACGGCGATCAGCATTACCGCCATGACGCCCACCCCGGCCACCAGCAGACTAAGAGCCGCCACCCCGGTTATGAGCCCGCTGAAGAGCCGCGACGATTCCGCCTGGGTCTCTAGGGTTTCCAGTTGGGTGGTGATGCGGAAATCATCCTTTTGATAGGGTCGCAGGCGGTGCCTCTGGCGCAGGATATTCTTTATTTCCTTGGCCAGGGCCGGCATGGCGGCCTGGTCCGACACCTGGGTCACCAGCTGGTCCACATGGCGCCGGCCCCCCAAAAGACGGCTCATGGCCGTGCTCAAGGGCAGATACACCCGGTCGTCCAGGTCTTCCCCGCTGGGGTCCAAGCCCTTGGCCGCTAGCTCGCCGATCACCTTGAAGGGCTGCCGGTTGACGAGAATGCTCTTGCCCACCAGATCGCCTTCGCCCGCTAAAGCCCGGCGCAGGGAAGGGCCGATAACCGCCACCCGGCTGGCGGCGCGGTCTTCCTTGGCATCGTAAAGGCGGCCCTTGGCCGCGCTCTGGTCCTCCACCTGGAAAATATCAGACGGAGCGGCCACCACGGTGGAATCGCTTTCGCTGGAGCCGTAGGCCACCCGCCAGCCTTTAGTGATCAAGGGCACCGCCACCTGCACTCCGTCCAGCCTGGCCAAGGCGGGCGCATCGGCGGGCACCAGGGAGATTTGCTCATCCTGTTGGCGTCCCCGGACCCCGCTGTGACTGGTCTTGGCCGCCCGCACCGAGATCAAATTGGTGCCCAGGGCCGTGACCTGCTCAAAAACCCGATTGGCGGTGCCTTGGCCCACCGCCACCATGACCACCACCGCCGAGACTCCCACCAATAGCCCCAGGGCGGCCAGGCCGGCCCGCATGCGCGCCGCCAAAAGGGCCTCCCAGGAGGCCTGCAGGATGCGCTCCGCCCGCCCGCTCACCTAAGCGTCTCCAAAGGCGGCAGGGAGGCCGCCCGCTTGGCCGGCAGCAGCCCGAAAAAGAGCCCCACACCGGCGCTGAAAATAAAGGAAACCACGAAACCCTTGACGCTGAGCGCCGTGGGCAAATCCAAACCCCAGGTGGCGGCCCGGGCCAAGACCAGGCCCAAGGCCAGGCCGCAGGCACCGCCGGCCAAGGCCACCACCACGGCTTCTATGAGAAACTGCGTCATTATGTCGCGCTTGCGCGCGCCCAAAGCCCGGCGCACCCCGATTTCGCGGGCGCGTTCGCTCACCGTCACCAGCATGATGTTCATGATGACGATGCCGGCCACCAGAAGGCTCACCCCGGAAATGACGGTGAGCATGAACACCATGGCCCGGCTTTGGCGGGTGATCATCTCCAAGAGCGCCTCGGGGGTGATGATCATGAAATCATCCGGCGCATCCGGGGCCAGGCGGTGGCGGGACCGGAGTAATTCCTGGGCCTCGGCCACCACCAGGCCCTTATCCGCATCGCGCGTCAGGTTCACCCTCATGCCCGAGAGCTTGTCCTCGCCGGTTATACGCCGTTGGGCCGTGCTGAGCGGCATCATGATGCGGTCGTCCCGGTCGTGGCCCCGGGGGCTGGCCCCCTTGGAGGCGAGCACCCCGATCACGATAAAAGGCACGTTGGCGATGCGGATGGTCTGTCCCAGGGGGCTCTGGCCGGGAAAAAGCTCCGCCGCCGTGGTGGTGCCCAGCACCGCCACCCGCGATCTTGCCTCCAGGTCCTTTTGGTCTATGAAGCGGCCGTTTTGCACGGGCCAGCGCCGGGCCGTGGAGTATTCAGGCGTGGTGGCCAGGATGCGGGTGGAGGTGTGCTTGCTGCCGTGGGATATATCTTTCTGACTGATGCTCTGATGGGGCACCACCATGGCCACGCCGTCTATGCGCCTCAAATCGGCCGCGTCCTCCAGGGTCAAGCTCAGCTTGCGCGAGCCGCCGCGCCGGAAACCCAAAACCCCGCCGCCCGAACGGATGTAAAAGGCGTCCGCACCGAAGCCCATGTTTTCCATGAGCCCCTGCACCCGCATGCGCACGCCCTCGCCCATTTCGTAGATCACCGTGACCGCCGCGATGCCGATGATGAGCCCGGCCATCATGAGAAGCGCGTAGAGCCTGATGTCCCACAGGGAGTGGGCGCCCTCCAGCGCCAGCCTGATGAGGCGGCCTATCCTCATGGCCCCGTTTCCTCGGGCGCGGGCAGCTGGGCCAGCATTCCGGCCGCGTCCACCGGCTCCTCCACCGGCTGGTCCGAGTCAATGCGGCCGTAAATCAGGTTGACCCGCCGCCGGCACATGCCGCCCACCGCCTGGTCATGGGTGATGACCACCACGGTCTTGCCCTCGCGGTTGAGGCGCTGCAGGATGGCCATCACCTCCAGGGAGGAGCGGCGGTCCAGGTTGCCGGTGGGTTCGTCGGCCAGAATCAGCTCCGGCCCGGTGACTAGCGCGCGGGCGATGGCCACCCGCTGGCATTCGCCGCCGGACATCTCGCCGGGCCTATGATGCAGCCGGTGCTCCAGCCCCACCGCGGCCAGGGCCTGGCGGGCGCGCTCGTCGGCGTCGGCGGGGTAGTCGGCGGCATAGGTGAAGGGGAGCTGCACGTTTTTCAAGGCCGTGGCCCGGGGCAGAAGGTGAAAGGCCTGGAACACGAAGCCGATTTTCTGGTTGCGCAGATCGGCCAGGGCGTCGTCGCTTAGCTCGGTGACCAGCTCGCCGTCCAGACGGTACTCGCCGTGGTCGGCCCTTTCCAAAAGCCCCAGGATGTGCAGCATGGTGGACTTGCCGGAGCCTGAGGGGCCCATGATGGCCGTCATCTCGCCCAGGCTTACGTCCAGGTCGATGCCCATCAGCACCGGAGTCTCCACCTCGCCCCGCTGGTAGGTCTTTTTGAGCCCGCGGATGCGGATCACGGCTGCCATCCTAACGCTTGGGCAGGCGGGCGGAGGATTGGGGCACGATCACCGTCTGGCCCTCCTTGAGGCCTTTTTTGATCTCGGTGCGGCTCTGCTCGCTCCAGCCGCTCACCACGGTCTGCGGACGCGCTTCGCCGCCGCCGGCCAGATAGACCACTTCCTTGCCGCCCTTGCGGCGCACCGCCTCGGTCGGCACCCAGAGGACGTCGGCCTTCCGGTCCACCACGATGGAGACGCTCGCGGTCATCTCCGGCTTCAGAAGGCCTTGGTAGTCATCGTCTATTTGGATGATGACCGTGTAGTACACCACGTTGTCGATGATTTTGGCCGAGGGGTGGATGGCCTGAACCTTGCCCTTGAAACGTTTTCCCGGGAAGGCGTCCACGGTGAACCAGGCCGGCTGGCCGGTCTTAACCATGCCCACGTCGGTTTCATCCACGAAGTCGTCCACCTGGAGCCGGCCCAGATCCACGATGGTGAGGAAGGTGGGCGCGTTTAGGCTGGCCGCCACGGTTTCGCCCTCCTGGGTGGCAACCTCGGCCACCACGCCACCAATGGGCGCTTTGATGGTGGCGTACTCCAGATTGATCTTGGCGGTGACGAGCCGGGCCTGGGCCGCGGCCAGGCGGGCCGTAAGCACTGCGACCTCGCGCCGGGCCTGATCCGCTTCCTCGCGCGAGATCATGTCCTCCTTGACCAGCTGCTCTCTCCGCTTCAAATCCAGTTTGGCCTGCTTGAGCTGCACCAGCACCTCGTTCAACTCCGCCCCGGCTTGGTCCAGGCGGGCCTGCAGGTCCTGGTGCTCGATCACCGCCACCACCTGCCCGGCTTTCACCTGTTGGCCCACCGCCACCAGGAGCTTTTCCACCCGGCCGCTCACCCGGGCGCCCACCTTGACCGTGGCGCCGACTTGGGTGGTCACGGTGCCGGTGGAAACCACCAAGCGCCGGATGGGGCCGCGCTGGACCTTGACCTGTTTGCCCTGGGGCGCTTTTGCGTTCTCGCCCCGGGGCCAGAAAGCCCAACTCACGGCTATGAGGACCAAAAGGGCGGCTGCGGCGTAAAACAGCTTGCGATATTTAGATTTTGCCAAGGCCTATTACCTCTAAACCGATGCCGGGCTTCCCAGCTGGTTAAGCAAGAGCATCACCAAAAAGAGCGCCACCATGGCGATTATCTGGCAAGCCGCGGCCAGCGGCATGGACATCTCGCCCATCTCCACCAGCCCCACCATCATGAGATAGAAGTGTACCCCCAGCATGAGCGCCAGGAAAAGGGGAGAAAAGAGGCCAGGCAAAAGTAGCGCCATAAAATACAGGGCCCATGCCGCCCCGCCATAGGCAAAGGCCCTGAAGGCCTGGTCCAGCCTTAAAGGGCTCTTCATGATGCGTTTGGCCACCAGGTAAATCATGACCGCCATGAAAAGGGCTTGGGCCAGGCCCCAAAGCAACGACAGGGCCATAAGTTTCAGGGGACCGGCTGCCCCGGCGATGAGGCCCGACCCCAAGGCGGAAAAAAGCTGGGTTATCAAAATGAAAACCAGGGGAGGCATTAGGCCCCGGGCGTGGCTTAGGCCCCGGAAATAGGCGTGCGGCGAAGCTAGAGCCGCCCCCGCCACCTGAAACCAAGTCCAAGGGCGCTGGTAAATGAAGTCGGCCGATGGTTTTACAGGAGGCGTAGGCGCTTCTTGCGCGGTTTCGTCGGTGCTGGTTTCCGGCGCGGGTTGGGTCATGGGCTGCTCCTTGGCGACAAACCCCGCTTAAGGGCGTGTAAGGGAAACTTAGCAAACGCAAGCGGCTTGTCAAGCATACCCTTGGCCTGGCTCCGATTCTAATGGTATGCTTTTTATCATGAATGGGCGCGGACTTACAGTATTGACGCTAGCTTGGTTATGGGCCGCCGCACTGGTCTTGGCCCTGGGCGGGCAAAGCATGGCCTCGCCCGTTTTACAGGAGCAGAAATACGCTGTGGAAAGCCCTCAAACTAATAACGAGGGTGCGCGGCTGTTCAGGGACCAAGAACTCGCTACGGTGCTTAAGGAAATGCCCACCGGGGATCTTCGCTGGACCATGCGTGCCGGCATCGAGCCTATGGATTATTATATTATCACCATGATGCACGATGAGGACTGGTCTAATTGGCAGGATTTCGTCCGCTTTGAGAGCAAGGTGATTCCCCTGGGCTCGGCCTGGCGGGTGCTTTATCTGGTGAGCGCCGGGTTCATGGAGAAGCGCCCTCTTTCCATAAGAAGTGAAGAGCCGCAACTAGCCAAGGCCTATGTACAGGTTTTACGCCGCATGTACTATAAGCCCGATCCCCGTGAAGTGGGCTTTCTGCGCATCGAAAACCCGGCGCCCCTGACCTCCCGTTGGAGCCTGTATGGTTTTCTCATGGAAGACAAGGGCCTTTTTTCGGGCAGGCCCTGGTCCTGGGAGAACTTCCTGCCGCGTTTTTTCGCCATGGGCGGCATGTTGGTCGGAGGGTTGTTGGCCATCGAATTCCTGCGATTTATTGTCAGCATGGGTCTGCGCTTGGGCTCCAGGAGAAAAAGCGGCCTGCCCGAGACTCGGGAGGGGCCCTAAGAGCCGCCTTCCGGGCGCCGGCCATCCTTGACAAGGTGGGGCCTTCGGCATATTATGCAATACTTTACAGGGCCTAGGGCCTTGGATGCTGCTGTGCGGTGGGCCCAGGGGGGCAACCGGCTCAAACAACTAATGATTTGATCGTGGAGAACATGCTCCCAGCGAGCCAACAGCCGGCCGAGGGGCCAGGTGCCCTTGCGGCCTATGATTATAGCCTGCCCGCCGGGCGCATTGCCGAGCATCCGGCCAAGCGGCGGGTGCAGGCCCGGCTCTTGGTCATGCAAGACCAAGCGGCGCCTTCCCACCACAAGGTGGCGCATCTTGTCAATTTCCTGATGCCCGGCGATCTTTTGGTGATGAACGACACCAAGGTGGTGCCAGCTAGGATCATGGCCCGCAAACCCAGCGGCGGCAAGGTCGAGGTGCTGCTATTAAGCCCGGCCCAGCCCCAGGACATAGGCGAGGGCGGTGAACTGCATCAGGTTCTCTTGAAGTGCCATCGCCCGGTGGCCGCGGGGACCGAACTGATTATTGATGAGGAACCGGGGCTGCCTGAGGTCCGCATAAAGGTGGTTTCCCGGGGCCAAAGGGGACAGGCCCTGGTCTGGACGCCGCTAGCGGGTTTGGAACTGGCCCGCACCCGGGGCCAGGTGCCGTTGCCGCCCTATATTAAAAGGCCTAAAGGACCGGAAGCCGCCGACGCCCGGCGCTACCAGACCGTGTACGCCGACCGGGAAGGCGCGGTGGCCGCGCCCACGGCGGGACTGCACTTTAGCCCAGCCCTTTTGCGGGCCCTGCGAAAGCGCGGGGTGGAGACCGCCAGCCTCACCTTGCACGTGGGCTACGGCACCTTTGCCGAACCCCGGCCCGAGGACTTGGCCGCCGGGCGCTTGCACGCCGAATGGGTGGAGATCTCTTCGGAAACCAGCCAAGCCGTGGCCCGCACCAGGGACCGGGGAGGTCGGGTGATTGCCGTGGGCACCACCAGCGCCCGCGCCTTGGAGTGGCGGGCGGGTCCCGGCGGAGTGCCCAGGCCCGGCGCGGGCTGGTGCAGCCTTTTGATCGCCCAGGGGCATAAATTCAAGGCGGTGGACGGCCTTTTGACCAATTTTCATCTGCCGCGCACCACGCTCTTAATGCTGGTGAGCGCCCTGGCCGGGCGCGAAAGGATTTTAGCGGCCTATGCCGAGGCGGTGGAACGGGGTTACCGTTTCTACTCCTATGGCGACGCCATGCTGATTATTTAACCGTGGTTCGGTTGGAGTATGTGCAAGAGGCCGTGAGCGGCCGGGCCCGCCGGGGACGGCTCCTAACCAGGCGGGGCGAGGTGGACACGCCGGCCTTCATGCCGGTGGGCACCCAGGCCACGGTGAAGAGCCTTTTGCCCGAGGAAGTGGCGGAGTTGGGAGCCCAGATAATCCTGGGCAACACCTACCACCTGCTGCTGCGGCCGGGCTTGGAAGTGGTGGAGGCCCACGGCGGCCTGCACGGCTTCATGGGCTGGGAGGGCCCCATCCTCACCGACAGCGGCGGCTTTCAGGTGTTCAGCCTGGGCGCCCTGCGCACGGTGGAGGAGGAGGGGGTGAGCTTCCGCAACCATTTGGACGGCGGGCTCATGAGCCTCACGCCCGAGCTGGCGGTGCAAGCCCAGGAAAGCCTGGGCAGCGACATAATGATGATGCTGGACGAATGCCCCCCGGCCGGCGCGGAACGCGCCTATGTGGAGCGCGCCCTGGAGCGCGACGCCCGCTGGGCCGCCCGCGCCAAGGCGGCCCGCACAGAAAGCGGCGGGGCGCTCATGGGCATTGTGCAGGGCGGGGTTTATCCCGACCTGCGCGTAAAAAGCCTGGAACTGATCTGCGGCCAGGAGCTTGACGGCTACGCCCTGGGAGGGCTTAGCGTGGGAGAACCCAAAGAGGTGATGATGGAGGTCATAGACCAGACCGTGCCCCAGCTGCCCAAGGAGCGGCCCGCGTACCTGATGGGCGTGGGCACGCCCGAGGACCTGGTGGCCTGCGTGGGCCTGGGGGTCGACATGTTCGACTGCGTGCTGCCCACCCGCATGGCCCGCAACGGCACCCTTTTCACCTCCACCGGCCGCTTGAACATAAGAAACGCGCGCTACGCCGATGACCAGGCCCCGGTGGACGCAAATTGCGGCTGCCTGGCCTGCCGGCGCTTCAGCCGGGCCTATCTCCGGCATTTGTTCATGGCCCGGGAGCTCTTGGCCTATCGGCTCAACACCATACACAATCTTTACCAAGTGCTGGGATTGATGGCCGGTCTGCGCGAGGCCATCGCCCGCGATCAATACGACGCCTTTGCCCGCGACTTCTGGGCCCAAAGGGCTCCAGAGCCGGGGGAGGAAAACTAAATCCGAGGGAGGAAACCATGTTTGATTGGTTAATGGTAGGCAGCGCCTGGGCCTTGGGAACCGCTGAGAAGACCGGCCAGGCCGGCTCCGGTGGCGAGAGCGCCGGGGGATTGGGCGGAATGTTGTCCGGCCCGTTGCCCATGCTGATTCTCATGTTCGTGATCTTCTATTTTCTTCTGATCCGTCCCCAGCAGAAAAAGGCCAAGGCGCAAAAAGAAATGCTGGCCAACCTGCGCAAGGGCGACAGTATCCTCACCGCTGGCGGCATCTACGGCAAGATCACCGGCATCGACGACCAGACCGTGGTGGTGGAGATCGCTCCCCAGGTGCGGGTGAAGATGAGCCGCGGCTCGGTGAGCGGTGTGGCCGGTTCTCCGGCTCCGGCTGCCCAAGCCAAGGCTGGCGACAAAAAAAAGTAACCCCCGTTTGGGACGAGAACCATGCCGCTGGCCGGGCTCGGCCCCGGCCAGGGCGGATATGGGATGAGAGCGTAAGGAGTGGAACTTGTCTAGGAACCTGACTATCAAGGTCGCAATGGTGGCGGCC
This sequence comes from uncultured Desulfarculaceae bacterium, assembly GCA_964507555.1. Lineage (GTDB taxonomy): Bacteria > Desulfobacterota > Desulfarculia > Desulfarculales > Desulfarculaceae > Desulfocarbo. Next base: position 6,933 of record CAZDRW010000014.1, on the reverse strand, counting down.
GTGCTCATTCTGGCATTGGTCTACCTGGTGCCCACCTTTACCAGCAAGGCCCCGGCTTGGCTGCCCAACGAAAAGATTCACCTGGGCCTGGATTTGCAGGGCGGCATGCACCTGGTCCTGGAAGTCGAGGTGGATAAAGCGGTGGACTCGGCGGTGGAACGCGCCAGCCAGGAACTGCACCGCAAGATGGGCGAGGAGAAAATCAGAGCCGCCGGCCGCCCGGAACTGGGGCCGGAGCGAACCATCCAGGTGAGCCTTCTGACCGACGGCGACCTGGCCAAGTTCCAGGACCTGATCAAGACAGACTTCCCGGATTACAAAGAGGCCGGTCGCAAGAGGGACAACGACGGCAAGACCCAGATCATCCTGAAGCTCTTGCCCTCCGCGGCCAAGGAAATCGCCAAGCAGGCCTCGGAGCAGGCCCTGGAGACCATCCGCAACCGCATAGACCAGTTCGGCGTTTCTGAGCCCGAGATCATACCCCAGGAAGAGGGGCGCATCCTGGTGCAGCTACCGGGCATCAAGGATACCCAGCGCGCCGTGGCGCTCATCGGCAAGACCGCGCAGCTGGAGTTCAAGCTGGTGGACGAGAACGTGGATCCCCGCACCGCCAGCAAGGCCACTCTGCCGCCTGGCGACGAGATATACTATCTCTATAGCCGCGACCGCCATAGCGGCCGGACCAGCAAGGACCCCATCGTGCTGCATAGGCGCACGGTGATGACCGGCGAGACCATCACCGACGCCCGGGTGCAGATCGATTCGCAGTACAACGAGCCCTACGTGTCGGTCTCCTTTGATGCCCGCGGCGCCCGCCAGTTCGCCGACATCACCACCCGCAACGTCAAGAAGCGGCTGGCCATCATCATGGACGGCAACGTGCAGTCCGCGCCGGTGATTCAAGAACCCATCACCGGCGGCGACGCCCGCATATCCGGCGACTTCACCATGGAATCGGCCCGCGACCTGGCGGTGGTGCTGCGTTCGGGCGCCTTGCCCGCGCCGGTCAAAATTCTGGAAGAGCGCACTGTGGGCCCCAGCCTGGGACTCGATTCCATCAAGCAGGGACTCATCTCCATGGTGGTGGGCTTCATCTTGGTGGTGCTCTTTATCCTGGTCTATTACAAGGTGGCCGGCGTGGTGGCCAATTTGGCGCTTCTCATGAACCTGGTGCTCATCGCCGGCGCCCTGGCCGCTTTCCAAGCCACCTTGACCCTGCCGGGCATCGCCGGCGTGATCCTTACCATAGGCATGGCGGTGGACGCCAACGTGCTCATCTTCGAGCGCATCCGCGAGGAGCTGCGCTTGGGCAAGACCACGGCGGCGTCCGTGGACGCTGGCTACGGCAAGGCCACCATCACCATCCTGGACGCCAACATAACCACCCTGATCGCGGCGCTGGTGCTGTTCCAATTCGGCACCGGCCCGGTACGGGGTTTCGCGGTGACCTTGGCCATCGGCATCGCCAGCTCCATGTTCACGGCCATCTATTTCACCAGGCTGGTGTTTGACCTGGCTATGAGCCGGTTCAGCGTCAAGAAACTCTCCATTTAAACCGGGACTGATCGCGCGGACTATCATGGAACTAATCAAACCAGATATAAACATAGATTTTGTAGGCAAACGCAAGCTGGCCTTTGTCCTCTCAGGCCTTCTCATCCTGATGACCGTGGTCACCCTGATCGCACACGGCGGGCTCAACCAAGGCATCGACTTTGCGGGCGGCATCCTGGTGCAGGTGCGCTTCAATGAGCCCACCGACGCGTCGGCCATCAAGAAATCCTTGGCTCCGCTGGGCATGCAGGACTCCACCGTCCAGAGCTTCGGGCGCGAGAGCAACGAATTCCTCATACGCGCGGAAAAGGCGGGGCTTAAGCTGCAGGGACTGGCCGATCGCATGCGCGGGGCCATGAAAGCCAACTATCCTAAAGGCTTCGAGGTGCGCCGCGTGGAGATGGTGGGTCCCAAGGTGGGCAACGACCTGCGGCGAAAGGCGCTCTTGGCCATCTTATATGCCATCCTGCTCATAGTCGTATACATCTCCGGGCGTTTCGAGGCCAAATGGGGGCTATCGGCGGTCATGGCCGCGGTTTTGGTGGGCGCCATTCTGTTGGTGCAGACCATCTTTGGTGCCTCCGGCGACCAAGATGCCGGCATGGTGCCCTTGATAATTACCGCCCTGGTGGTGACGGTGGGGGCTTGCTGGCTCCTTCGCCTGCGTTATGCCTTGGGCGCCATCGTGGCCTTGATCCACGACGTGGTGATCACGGTGGGCGTGTTCAGCCTGCTGGACAAGGAGTTCACCCTGCCCATCGTGGCGGCGCTTTTGACCATCATCGGTTACTCGCTGAACGACACCATCGTGGTTTTCGACCGCATCCGCGAAAACCTTAAAAAGTCCGGCCGGGTTCCCCTGGCCACAGTGATAAACGATTCGGTCAATCAGACCTTGAGCCGCACCATCCTCACCTCCGGAACCACCCTTGCCGTGGTGGCGGCCCTGTGGGTGCTGGGCGGCGGGGTGATCGAGGACTTCGCCTTCGCGCTTTTGGTCGGCATCGTGGTGGGAACCTATTCCTCCATATTCGTGGCCAGCCCGGTACTGTTGTTGTTGCCAGAGGGCAAGGCCTTTGGCATGGGTACGCGCAAAAGCCGGGCGACTTCACCGGCGCCGGCGCCGGAAAAGCCTGCCGCCCAGAAGCAGCCCTCGGTGCAAAAGCAGTCCGCTTCGCGCAAGCGCAAAAAGAGCGGCAAGCGCAAGTAGTCCGCGGGGCCTACAGGGCGGGCGAGGGTGCAGGGACCAAGTTAGAGCAAAGAGGGGCCGACCATGGCGGGCGGAGTTAACGCCTTGCCAAGCCCGGCCAGCCCCGGTTAAGGTGGATGTGTTATGGGCCGCATCATCGCCGTTGCCAATCAAAAAGGCGGGGTTGGCAAAACCACCACCGCAGTCAACCTGGCCGCCAGCCTGGCCGCCGCCGGGCAGGACGTGCTGGTGGTGGATGCGGACCCCCAAGGCAATGCCACCAGCGGCCTGGGCGTGAGCCTCAACCAGGAAGACGCCTCCCTCTATCACGTGCTGATAGGCAAGACCACACCCGCCCAGGCGCTACGCGACACAGCCCTGGAGCATCTGAAGATCCTGGGCAGCGAGGTGAACCTGTTCGGGGCGGAGATGGAGCTGGCCCAAATGCAGGGCCGCGAGCGCCTGCTGACCGGCGTCCTGACCTCTTTGGCCGAGCGTTTCCGGTTCGTGTTCCTGGATTGCCCGCCTTCCTTGGGGCTCTTGACCTTGAACGCGCTCACCGCCTGCCACGGGGTGCTAATACCTTTGCAAACCGAATACTACGCGCTGGAGGGGCTGACCCAGCTTTTGCACACCGTGGCGCGGGTGCGCCGGGCCTGGAATCCAACCCTCAAGCTGGACGGCATCGTGCTCACCATGTACGACGGCCGCAACAACCTCTGTCGCCAGGTGGAGGATGACGTGCGCGGCCACTTCAAGCACCTGGTGTTCAAGACCGTGATACCCCGCAACGTGCGGCTTTCCGAGGCGCCCAGCTTCGGTCAGCCCGCGCTCCTCTATGACCAAAAAAGCAGCGGGGCCCAGGCCTACCTGGCCCTGGCCCGGGAGATGCTGACCAACCTGAGAGGCGGCGGGGCCCGCAGCGGCCTTGAGCCCGGCAAGGAGGCGGCGGCATGAGCGAGGCCAAGAAGGACAAGCCCAAGAAAATGGCCTTGGGCAGGGGCTTGGCCGCGCTTTTGGGCGACAGCGATTTTCCCACCGACGGACCGCCCACCGATCCCAAAGCCGGCGAAAAGGTGGTCGAGCTGCCTCTGGAGCGGGTGGAGCCCAACCCCTACCAACCTCGCCGCAATTATGACGAAACCGCCTTGCAGGCGCTGGCGGACAGCATCGCCGAGCACGGCGTGTTGCAGCCTCTGGTGGTGCGGCCGGTGGAGGAGGGCTACCAGCTCATCGCCGGCGAGCGGCGCCTAAGGGCCAGCCAAATGGCCGGGCTCACCTCGGTGCCGGTGGTGGTGCGCAGGGCCACGGACCAGCAGGCGCTGCTCTTGGCGCTTTTGGAAAACCTGCAGCGCGAGGACCTGAACCCCTTGGAGGAGGCCCGCGCTTTCTTGCGCCTCATGGACGAGTTCGGCCTGGCCCAGGAGGAAGTGGGCCGGGCGGTGGGCAAGGACCGCTCCACGGTTTCCAACACCATGCGGCTTTTGAAGCTGCCGGTGGAGGTGCAACAGGACCTGGCCGCCGGGCGCCTCAGCGCCGGCCACGCCCGGGCGCTGTTGGGGTTAATTGACAGCGCGCCGCTTTTGCGCAAGGCGCGCGACCAGGTGGTGCGTCAGGGGCTGTCGGTGCGCGCCACCGAGAAACTTGTGAAAAGCCTTCTCAAGCCCGCCGCCGCTCCGGCCAAGGCGGATCAGGACCAGGCTTATATCGCAAGCTTGGCCGAGGAGATTCAGCGCAGCCTGGGCTCCCGGGTAAAAATTCAGCGCAAGGGCAAGAAGGGCCGCATCACCATAGAATTCTCCTCGGACCAGGAGTTGGAGCGTCTTTTGGAGGCGCTCCGCTCTTGAACCATGCATCTGCTGCTCGACGGTTATAACCTCTTGCACAATACGCCCGAATTGGCGCCGGCCCTAGCCAGGGGCCAGGGCCGCGCCGCCCTTTTGAAGGCGCTGCAGCTCTACCGGGCCAAGCGCCGGCACCGGCTGACCGTGGTTTTCGACGGCGGCCCCGGGGAAGCCCCCAGCCGGGGAAGCGAGAGCGGGGTGCCGGTAATCTATTCCGGTACGGGTGGGAGCGCCGACGACGTGATCGCGGAGATTTCAGCCAAGCATGGGCCGGGAGTAACCGTGATCACCGACGACCGCGAGCTGGCCCAGCGCTGCATCTCCAATGGCAGCGAGGTGATCGCCTCCTGGGAGTTCGCCGCCCGTCTCATGGAGGCGGCCCAAGGCAAGGTGGAAGGTCTGGAGCCGCATGGAGAAGACGCGGGCTGGGACTTCACCACCAAGAAGAAAGGGCCGGCCAAGCGTCTGCCCAAAAGCAAGCGGCGCAAGGCGGACAAGATCAAAAAGCTGTAGGCGTGCCCGGCCTGGAGAGCAGAGGTCCGACAGTCCTGTGCTATCTTGTAGTTATGTGGCGATTACCGCGTCGCTCTTGAGGAGGAAACGGCTCTTGCGCCTGTCGGTCATAATCCCCGCCCTCAACGAAGCCGAGAATATTTCCCATTGCCTGCAGTGCATTTCATGCCAAGGGTTTCCCTGCGAAGTGATCGTGGTTGACGGCGGCAGCCGCGACGGCACGCCCGAACTGGTGGCGCCGCCGGCCAAGCTCATCTCCGCGCCCCGGGGCAGGGCCAGTCAAATGAACGCGGGCGCGCGCTTGGCTTCGGGCGATATTCTCTTGTTCCTGCATGCCGACACCATCTTGCCGCCAGGAGGGCTTCACTGCCTGACGGAGGCTTTGGCGAAACGCGCCGCACCGGGCGGGTCCTTCCGTATGCGCTTTGAGCCGTCCTCGCCGCTCCTGGATTTCTTCGCCTGGTGGACCCGGTTTTCCTTAAGGCTGTTGCACTACGGCGATTCCGGCATTTTCATAAGACGGCAGGTGTTCGAAGGGCTGGGCGGCTATGCCGACCTGGCGCTTATGGAGGATCTGGACCTGTGGCTCAAGCTTCTGCGGCGGGGGCGGCCCCTGGTCCTGCCCTTGGCCGCGGTTACCAGTTCCCGGCGCTTTTTAAAGCGCGGCGCCTTGCGCCAACAGGCCTTGAATGTTGGTCTAACCTTGCTATGGCTTTTGGGGGCCAACGACCGCAGGCTGGGCGGCTGGTATTACGGCCGGCAGTAAGCTCAGGAAGAACCCAGGCCGTGCTCGGTGCCGGCGCGCAGGCGCGCGATGTTTTCGCGGTGCTTCCAAACCACCAGAAGGGCCATGACAAGGGCGATGATAACGATGGGCCAGGGCTGACCCCAAGCCAGCAGCCAGAGGGGCGCGCTGGCGCAGGCCAGAAGCGAACCCAGGGAAACGTGTTTCGAGCGCCAGGCCGTGGCGATGAACACCGCCAGCACGCCTAGAAGCGAAGGCCAGGAAATGGCCAGATACACACCCATGGCGGTGGCCACGCCCTTACCGCCCCTGAAACCCAGGTAGGCCGAGTAGCAGTGCCCCACAAAGGCGGCCAGGCCCACGGCCGCGCATTGCCAATCGGGCAGCCACCCAGCCGCCAGCCAAATCGGGACCGCTCCCTTGGCCACATCCAGAAGCAGGGTGGCCACGCCGACCGGTTTGCCCGCCAAGCGGGAAACATTGGTGGCGCCTATGTTTTTGGAACCTGCGGTCCGAGGGTCTGGTTTACCCAGCAGCTTGCACAGCACCAAGCCAAAAGGGATGGAGCCCAAGAGATAGGCTCCCAGCGTCAGCCCAATCCACGAGACGGTCAACAAGGTATACCTGCCTTTGCAATGCGGGCTTTTGACACTGTAATACCGCTAACTACCTGAAAAGGGCAACATGTTTTCCATCCAAATCGACTAGGCTTGCCTGGTTTTTAAGCAAAGTGTATGCTGAAGAAACGATAATAGGCTTCAAGTAGTCATATCGCGGCGGACGCGATCGGCGACCGGCGCGGGGGGAGAAACGAAATACCGTGCGCGTGTGCGTGATAGATGGGCAGGGCGGCGGCATCGGCAGCGTCATAATCCGCCGCATCAAAGAGGAATACGGCGAGGAGGTGGAGGTGCTGGCCTTGGGCACCAACGCCATCGCCACCACCCAGATGATGAAGGCGCGGGCCAACAAGGGCGCCACCGGCGAGAACGCCATAATCTGGAGCATCCGGGATGCCGACGTGGTGATCGGACCCATCGGCATCGTCCTGGCCAAAGCGCTGTCCCTCCGGCTGGGGGAGGGCTACG
>CAZDRW010000013.1:0-18388 GCA_964507555.1 uncultured Desulfarculaceae bacterium | reverse complement strand
CTCTGCGCCGGTGCATAGCGCCGAAAATGCAGGGGCTCTTCTCGCGGTTTTCCGGGGTGTGGGCGCGGGGGCCGTAGTCGGTCTCCCGGATAAAAAGCTCCACCCCCAGATCAGCGCAGAGCGCGCGCAGGGCCTGGTGGTCCACGCTGTGGTAGCCCATCTCCACGTGGAAGGCCTTGATCTGGTAATCAATGGGAATGCGGCGTCTGCGCTCCACCAGAAGCCATAAGAGGCTCAAGGAGTCCTTGCCGCCGGAGAGCCCCACCCCCACCGAATCCTGGTGGGAGATCATGCGCCAGCCGTGCACCGCCTTGCCGCACAGGCCGGCCACGTGGCGCTCCAAAAAACCGGCGCGCTGGCTCATGGGACCGGCGCTTCCCTGGGCTGGTCTATGCCGGGCACGTATGGCTTGATATCCAAAACCGGGGTAAAGTCCAAGGCCTCCAGGCCGCACACTGTGAGGCGGTTTCCTGCAACCGCCAAAAGGCGCACCAAGGTGAGTCCCAGGGGGTTGGGGCGGCTGGGCGCCCGGGTATTGAATAATCCGGTGAGGGGGCGGCTGGCGTCGCCGCGGGGATGCACCTTGAGCCTGGGCTGGTCGGCCAAGTGGAAATAGGTCAGCACCCAAAGATAGCGGCCCGGCTCCAAGCCTTGCAAGGCGCCGCTCCAGCCGGGTTCCAACTCGATCACCGCCTCGCCGCCCGCCTCCGGGCCTTGCTTGGGCGCCTCCCGGCGGGAGACATAGGGCGACCGCACTACCCCGATGGGCGTCACGCTATAGGAATTTTGCGGGCCCACTAAAGCCTCATGACTCCTAGAGCTTGGCCACCATCTGGATTTCGGCCTGGTTGCGCAGGTCGGCCAGGAAATCCTGGACCAGTTGACGGCGCTTACGCAAAAGCATCTGGGCGCGCGCCTCCTCGCGCATGGCGTCCATGGCGGCCTTTTGCGGGCTTTTACGCCCGGTGAGCACCGCCGCGGCGAACACGTCGCCCGCCGGCACCGGCTTGATGAGGACCCGGGCCCCCTCTGGCCGCAGGAACAAGGCATCGGCCAGGCGGGCCGAGTGCTCCATGCCGGGCACATCCTCGCCCGGCTTCAGCCAACCGGTCTCCTTGGCTCCTTTTTGGCCCTTTAAGTCCTGGCCAGGATCCTTGGCCGCCTTGAGCCTAGCCAACAGCTTGGCCGCCTCGGCCTCGGCTTCGCGTTCGGCCTTTTCCTCCTTGACCGACAAGCGCACCTCTTCCTCGACCTCTTTGAGGGGCTTCACGCTCTCGGGAATGATCTTGTCCAGCACCGCCACCACGCTGCCGTCTTCATATTGCATCACCGGTATCACCTGGCCCGCAGCCAAGCCTTCCACCGCCCGGGGCAGATCCTTGAGCCCGGGCAATCCGGGGATGGGCTTGCCCTTCTGCATAGGATCAGTGGTATAGATCGAAAGCTTTTTCTCTTTGGCCAGCGCTTTGATGTCAGCGCCCTTGGCCACCTGGTCAAAGATCTGCTCCGCCTTGGCGGCCGCCAGGTCCTTGGCCTTGCGCTCGGTGAGTTTATTCTTGATCTCCAGCTCCACCTTTTCCAAAGGAATAATCTGCGCCTGTTGGTGGTCCTCGACCTTGATCACATGCCAGCCGAAGCGGGTTTGCACGATGCCCATCCCGCCGGGCTTCAACTTGAACGCCAGGTCTTCAAATGGTTTCACCATCTGGCCCCGGCTGAACCAGCCCAGATCGCCGCCGTTTTTGGCGGTGGGGCCTTGGGAATGTTGTTTGGCCAAAGCCGCAAAGTCCTGGCCCTTCTGCTTGGCCAACTCCAAGGTTTTTTCCGCCAATTTACGGGCCGCCTCCTCTTGGGCCTTGGTGGGCTTTTCGGGAAGCGTGAAAAGTATGTGCCTGGCGTGGACCCTCTCCGGCTTAGAGTAGCGGGTGCCGTTCATATCGTAGAAATCGCGCACATCATCGGGGAGCACCTCAACCTTGTCGCGATAACCGGCGGCAGGAAACTGGAGATAGGTGAGTACTAGCTGTTCGGGCACCAGATATTGGCGCTTGTGCTGGTTGTAAAAGGTCTCCAGCTCGGCTTGGCTCACCTCTTGTTTCTTGAGATAATCATCCGGGTTGAAAAGCTTATAAATGCCTTTCACCTCACTGAGCCTCTGCTCCAGCTCGTACTCAAGTTCCAAAGGCGCGATTTGGGCCGCGCCGGCGATCAGCACCGACAGCTTTTCCATGATCAGGCCGTCGCGCTGCGAGACCTCGAAATCCTCGGGCGTAAGCCGGTTGCGCGCCAGCACCCTTTGGTAGGTAGCCAAATCGAACTTGCCGTCTCTTTGGAATGCCGCCATGGACGAAACCCGGCGACGGATCTCCGCCTCGCTCACCGCAATACCCAAGCGCTGGGCGGCCTGGAATAAAAGGGCCCGGTCCACCAAGCGGTCCATGGCCCTTTGCCGGAGATTTAAAAGAGGAGCCAGCTTATCGAATTGCTCGCCCATTTGGGCCCTGGCTTCATCTGTCATGCGGGCCAACTCTTTTCGCACCTGGCTCAGGGTAATGGGCTCGCCATTGACCTTGAGCGCCACCTCATGGGGGCTTCCAGAGTAGGAATAGACGCCAAAGGAAAGGGCAAAGGCCACGGCTATGGCCCCCAGCACGATCTTTATGATCCAACTTCCGGCGTGTTTACGCATTATTTCAAGCATGGCTTCCGGCCTCTTATTGCCATTTTGTGCGGTGGCGGGCTGAGGTTAATATGTCATGTATAATAAGGTTTAAAACCTAGCATGCGCTCAGCGGCCCGTCAATCTTGCGCACGTGCCGGGCAGAGCCACCGGTCTTTTACACCTATTCATCTAAAGGCGCTCGTGATAGAGCCAGGGGACCCACAAGTGCCGACATCTTTGCAAAGGGGCATCTGCGAAAAATGACCGCCGACTCCAACCATAACGAATTGGCGCCATCGCAAAACGCCAAGCTGCGCCTGATCGCCGCCCGGGACCGGAAGCCCTTGACCGATGCGGCTCCCGTTTATGTGCGGGCCTTAAGCCGCCGCGGGGCGCAAATCGCCTTGGATTCGCCTTTTATCGATGGCTTGCACGTGCTGATGGACGTGCACAACACGACCCATAAGCTTATCGAGCTTTCCTTTCCAGGCGAAAACCCTGAGACCCACCAAGAGATCAGGTTTCTGGGCGACATAAATTCATACAACCGCGAGGAAGATACCCAGGGACCGCATTTCGTGTTGAACGTGACCTGGATCGAGGATGCTTCATGCCCGCCGCTTCCCGACAAGGACCTGAAACGGGTGATCCGCTTGCTCAAGAAAGACACCGAAAAACTGTGGGGGCGCTGATGCGTAAAACCGCCGTACTTTTCGTCTTGGCTTTTCTGATCGCCGCCTGCGGCCCGCCGCCGGCGGAGCCCATCAAACCCGAGACCCAGACTTTCACTCAGCCCATCGCCATCCGGGTGCTGGACGCCAAGGACCGGCCGGTGGCAATGGCTCAGGTGGGGCTTATTGCCAAAAGCGGCCAGCCCCAAGGCCCCGCCCAGCAGCAAACCAACCAGCAAGGCGAAATCAGCATTGCCTGGCGGCCCCAGGTGGTCAACCACACCGCCGGCGGCCAATCCCGCGACGAGGTGTTCGATCTCATGAGCCGGGTGGAATATGTCATCAGCAAACCAGGCTTCTTCCCGGCAAGAGGTGTGGTGGAGGCCGCGGCCCATGGCCGCCGGCTGTATGATCCGGCCCTGAAGTCCCTGGGCCGGGAGCCGATCCTTTCGCTCAAATCCGAGACCGTGGTTCTGCGCCGCCTGGAAGAGGTATTCGGCGGCGAGCTCATGGGCAGGCCGCTTAGCGATCCCCTGATCGCCAGGCTGATGGCCTTCCACAAGGACATGGTTTTGGTGGCGCCTCATTTGGGTGTGGCCTTCGCCTGGCCGGCCTTCGTGCTGGAAGAGAAAAACCTAACCTTGCATTTCGCTTGGCGTGGCGCTGCTTGGGCCACTCTGGGGCATGCGCCGATTTTGGCGCAGGTCACGGCCGGATCTCTATTGCCTTTCGCCCGCGCCGTGGGCGAGGAACTGGCCGGGCTCAGCGGCGTCAAGCAAGTAGGGTTGGAGGTGCTCTCGGAAACCACTCCGCCGGACGATCCCTACGCGCTGCCGGAAAAGACCAGGATCAACTTAAGCGCGCCACTCACGGCCTACAAGCTTCTGGCGGCCAATGGCATTACCCCCGACGACTTTTTACTGAAATATCCGCCCCGTCTGACGGTGGAAAAGCCGCCCCGCAGCGCTGACACGGCGCCCAAGGCGCCTCCCACCACGGGCCAGGCAACCAAGGTCAAGTGATGGGGCTTTTCGGCAGAAAAAAACGCGGCGAGGCTCCGGCGCGGTCCGCCACGCCGCCCAGCATGGCTGAACTGATGGTAGCGGCAACCAAAGAAATCGATGAGCTCATCGCTAAGGACGGCGAGTGGTTTACCAAGCTGCCTTACCGCGGAGCCATGAGCCCGGATCAGGCCAGGGAGTTCGAAATCGAAAAGCGCGCGCTCTGGCGGCGTCTCATAGTCGAGGCTTTAGCCAGGCCAGAACTCAAGGGCTTGCGCTGGACCACTCGCGGCGACGAGCTGGTTTGCGCTAGTTGCCAAGCCCAGGAAGGCCGTTTGTTCACCCGGCCGGAGTTGGCGGAGCTGGCCGGCTTCAGTATGCATCTGGGCTGCCGTTGCGAGCTTACCCCGGAGAGATAATGGACGAACTGCTGCAAAAAGCGCATAGGCTGTATGAGTTGGAAGGGGATAACTTGCGCAACCTGATGGCCAAGGATCCCACCTATTCCAGCCTACTGGCCAAAATGGAGAGCTTGGAAACCAAGCTGGCCCCAAAATTGGACCCCAAGACGGCCGCGGCGCTTACCGAGGCGCGGGAACTCCTATTGGAGATGGCGCGGGAGGCCGCGTTCAAGATGGGCTACCTCTACGCCCACACCTATCCTTTGAGCGAAGGCTTGAAGGTTTAGCCTTGCCTCGGCAATAAAAAAAGCCCCCTAAGGGACTCGCTGGTGAACTGCTGGTTTTTTCCGCCTGCCCGCCGCCGCTAACGCCCCCTCTCGCCCCTCGCCCTCTCGCCCCTCGCCCCTCGCCTTCTATCTCCTGCCGCCCCTTAACCGCCCCCGGCTTAGAAGCCGAAGCGACATTGCAGGCCCATGACCCACTCGTTGCCCGGAGTGGTTGTGCCGGAAAGGCTGTCCTCGTAGAAATAGCTGACCTCGGGCCGGAGTCCGATACGGTCGGTGAGCTGATAGGGCACCGCCAGATAGGCTCCCCACCGGCGCAGGGCGTCGTAGTGCGCCGAACCTCCGCTTGAGCTGGATCCGCCGCTGCGGGCTGAGACAAAGGAGCGCCCGCCGCCGCCGGAGCCACCTTCACCGGTGAAGGCGCTGTCCTGACTGTAGCCGCCGCCCAGGGTAAGGGCCAAGGAACCCGTGCGCCACTCCAGAGCCATATAGCCGCCACCGGTTTCCTGGCCCTGGCTGTTGGCCATACCCTCGAACATGGGGCTGGTGGAGGCGATGCCGCCCTTAAGGGGCTGGAAACGCGCGGTCAAAGAACCGATGGGGGGTTCCAGGGGAAGCCGCATGGCAAAGGGATTGGATACTTTACCCGGTCTCCATTTCAGGTCGCCCAGGCGCTGGGGATCATCGGCGGAGACATACCCGTCGCCGCCCTGGCCGAACAAGGAAAAGCGCGACCATTGGAACCCGCCGGGCGCGGGCGCACTGATGGCCCCCACAGCCTGGCTGCCTGGTATGGTCTCGGCCAGAGCCGGCATGGCAAATGCCAGCAACAAAGCCGCCGCTATGCTTAACACCTTTGGCAAAATACCAGCTTCTCCTTGACCCATTATAGCCGAGGTTCCCCTACCTCGAACAGGGCAAGTATACACTTTTCCAGTGCGCGGCAAAGCTTCCGCGCACCAATGACACATAAACGTAGCATAATTATACACAGACTTGAATGATAAAAAAGGGTTAGGGCTATTTAATAATTTTCGCTTAGGAAGCCATCAACCCAAAATTAGCCGCTGGGGGTCCACCTGCTCCCGCAGGATGGAAAGCTCGGCCTCCGTGGGTTCCTGGGCCATGGCCGCCCGGGATATGTCTATATCAAATCCGGTATTATCAGCCACTTGATCCGGCGAGACCCCAGGGTAGACCTCGGCCAGATACATTCGCTTGGTCACCTCTGCGAACTTCATGATGCCCAAGTTGGTCACCACGGCCAGGGGCCCGCCCCTGGTGAAGCCGGCTTTTTTACGTGAATCACCGCCCTTAAGCCAGCCCGGGCTGGTGAAATAGTCCAACTCCTCCACAAAGCGGCGCTTTTCATGCTGCATGAAAAGTATCACCCCATAGGCCAGGGAAGCGGCGTCGCAGGCCCCGCCGGAACCGGGGAAGCGCACCTTGGGCTTGGGGTAGCCCCCCAAAACCGTGGAATTGATGTTGCCAAAGGGATCAATCTGGGCCGCCCCCAAAAAAGCGATGCTGCGCAAGCGACGGTGCGAGAGGATGGAAAACGCCTCGATCAGGCCGGAGTTGAGCGCGGTGCCGGACATGACCCTGGGATCGGCCACGGCCAGGGGCAACTCCTCCAGCGAAGGGTCTATGCCGCCGGTCTCAAAGAAAACCGTGGCGTCCGGCGCATGAACCCGCTTGGCCACGGTGGCCGCCAGCATGCTTAGCCCGGTGCCGGCGAACAGCACGTCTCCATTATTAACCAAGCGGCCCGCCGCCAGTGCCATCATTTCTTTCATGGTGTAGGCGCTCATGATGTCACCCTATCTCCTGTCCAGGCCCTTGGCGTAGCCCAAGACCGGGTCCGCCTTGATGCGCAAGAGGTCTTTGACGCCGATCCTATCCAAGTAATCCTCATGGCTCTCCGGCTCCAGCACCCATTTTTCCAGGTACTCCTGAAAGCCGTCATCGCTCTGAGCCTTGTCGCCATAGAGCTTTAAATGGCGCGGATCATAGTCATAGAAATAATGACAAGCCGTGGGATGAGCGCCCCATTTCAGAGGCACCACCGCGTCCACCAAGAAAGCCGGCAAGGAGTTCTGGTCCGGGTCCTGCCGGATGAAATTCCGGGGCACGATGTGCTCGCAGGTGACGATCACCCGGTCTGAAGCGCGGGCCTGCTCCAGGTCGGCAAAGGTGAGGCCCTTGATGCGCACCGTGCCGTCCTCGCCCACGTACTGGGCGTGCAGGATGGTCACGTCCGGATTCAACGCGGGCAAGAGGATCACCTTGTCGCCTGGGCCATTAAAGGGATTCTCGGCCAGGGCCAGCTTTTTGCTGGGCACCTTGCCTTGGCCCCGGTCAGCCGGATCAAAGCCCTCCTTGCGCACTAGGTCGGTCTCCAGACCGCTTTTGGTGGCCATGAAGGGCAGGCTCATGGCTCCGGCCAGAAAACGCAGGCTCATATGATAATTGGAATAGTCCTCTATCTGTATGGTGCCCTGCTGCACAGCCTTGCGGAAACGGATGCAGGTGGGCGCAAAACGGCCGGTGCCTCCGTAGGCGATCTCCAAGCGGCTCACACAGCCCGCGCCGATGAGGATATCCATGGCCTGGCCGTGGGAGTGGCAGACCACATATAGATCCTTGCGGCGAGCCCGGATGATCTCGCGGGCCAGGGCCATGGGATTGCGGCTCACCGTAAAGCCGCCCAAGGCGAGCTGAGCGCCGTCGGGGATGAATTTATCCACCGCCTCGGCGGCGGTCATCAGCTTGCCCTGGAGCCCGTTGTCTTCACCCATGTTGATCCTCTTTGGCGGCTTTGGCCTATAAACCACGGCCCGCCGCCAGTTAATTATCGCCGCTGTGAGCGCCCGGCCGCTCCCCGGCCTTAGTCCGCTTCCATGGGCAGGGGCCTCAGGTTTTCGGGCTTGAACACGATCTGCATCAAAACCACCAGGCCAAATAGCGCCAAGCCCACCACATCCAAGGTCCAGGTGGGCAACTTGAAGTCCCCTATCACGATCGCCGGCCAGAACATGGCAGCCGAGCCCAACACCAAAAGGATGGTCTCCAGCCAGCTGGCCCGGCGGATCAAATAGCGCTCCAGGGCCGCGGCGAAACCCACCAAACCCAGGCCGGTGGTGATCATGGTCATGATCACCTCCCAATGCCAAAGCTCGTAGTTTTCGCCAATACCCAGGAGCGGGCGGTAGGCCATGACAATGGGGATGATGTAAAGCCCCTTGGCCAGCTTCCAGGAGGTGAACGCGGTTTTCATGGGGTTGGCCCCGGCCACCCCGGCCCCGGCGAAAGAGGCCAGGCTCACCGGCGGCGTCACGTTGGCGTCCTGGGAATACCAGAACACGATCATGTGGGTCACCAAAAGCGGCACCCCCATGTCCATAAGCGCCGGCCCGGCCAAAGTTGCCAAAACAATGTAGCTGGCGGTCACCGGCAGCCCCATGCCCAAAACCAGGGAAGCCGCGCCGATCAAGAGGATGGCCAGCACCTTGATGCCATAGGAAAGCTCCAAAACCAGGCTGGAGAACTTGAGCCCCATGCCGGTGAGGCCCACCATGCCCACGATGATGCCGGCCGCGGCGCAGGCCACCGAGACCATGATGGCGTTGCGCGCGCCCTTTTCCAGGGCCTTAAGCAACTCATGTAATTCAAACCCAGCGAACCTAACGGGGCCGACCCGCTCCGTGGACTCAACCGGCAAGAGGGCATTCCGATAGGCGGTTTTAATCGCATTTGCGATTAGCGAGGCTGCAAATATACTAATTACCGCCACAAAGCCTGACATCATGGGCGAGTAATTTTTCAACAGGAAATATATTAAAACGGCCACAGGGATGAGGAAATGGAGACCGCCAATAAACGTTTTGCCCAGCTTGGGCAGGGCCTCCTTGGGCTGGCCCATCAGGCCGTACTTCTTGGCCTCGAAATGCACGAACAAAAGCACGGTCAGGTAATAGAGGATAGCCGGCACCAGGGCGATGCGGATGATGTCCAGATAACTGGTTTTGGTGAACTCGGCCATGAGGAAGGCGCCGGCGCCCATGATGGGCGGCATGAGCTGGCCGCCGGTGGAGGCGGCCGCCTCGATGGCCCCGGCCACATGGGGGCGGTAGCCCACCTTCTTCATCATGGGTATGGTGAAGGAGCCGGTGGCCACCACGTTGCCCACGGCCGAGCCGGAGACCGAACCCATGAAGCCCGAGGCGATGACCGCAGTCTTGGCCGGGCCGCCGGAAAAGCGGCCGGTTAAAGCATAGGCGATGTCGATGAAAAACTGGCCGCCGCCGGTGGATTCCAGGAAAGCGCCGAACAAAACAAAAATAAACACAAAGGTTGCCGCCACGTAGAGCGGCACCCCGAAGACGCCCTCGGTGGTGAGCCACAAGGTGGTGGCGATTCGTTCGAAGCCGTAGCCTTTGTGGGCCAGGATATCGGGCACGAAATCGCCGTGCCCCACGATGGCGTACAGCACGGCCAGCACGCAGATGATGGTCATGATATTGCCGATCACCCGCCGGCAGGCCTCCAGAACCAGGACAATGCCGATTAGGCTGACCCATAAATCCATGGGCAGCCAGTCGCCCTGGCGCGCGAAAATATCGTCCAGGTTGTAGCAAATATATAAAGTGCAGTAGCAGGCCAGCAGAGCCAGGAAAACATCCAAGACAAACCAAAGGCTGAGTTTATCCTTGCGGGCGCCGGGGAAAGGCGGCCGCAAAAGAAAAGTGAGCGCCAAGATCGCGCCTAAATGAATCGAGCGCTGCACCATTGCGGGCAGGGCGTAAAGGCCCGCGGTCCAGAGCTGATAAAGGCTTAAACTGACCGCCAGCACCGACACCACCAGCGCGGTGGTTTTCACCAGGGTCTTGTTGGCGTCGGGCTTCAACCTGGGAGCCGCTTTAACGATCATTGGTTGGGATTGGCCAGCCGGGGGGGTATTGGTTGACATTACTTTTCAACTCCAGCCAGGGGAGATGCTTTTATTGGCGACAGCCTAAGCCATAGGCTGCGTAACCAGTTGATGGGCCGGGCGCTGATCTCCACGGCTTGGCCTGGGGCCAAGGCCGAGAGATTGATGGAGCCCTCCGGCCAGATTATGGTGTGGTCCACCCCGGGGCTGCCAACCCTTAGGATCATGCGGCCTACTGGTTGGTGGATGCCTTCTATCACCTGCAATCCGTCCTTTAGGACGAGGCGGCCATGACCTTGCCAATAGCCCATGCCAGCGTTGAAGCTGACGAAGCGCTCCTGTTCGATAAAGATGTTCCCCTCGCGGTCCACGCTGTGCACCTCCCAGATGGGCTTGTGGTTCACGGAATGGAAATAGTAGAGAGTGAACCCAGGCTCCCGATTCAAAGGGACCGCGAGCAACGGATCGCCTCCTTTCACGGGGACGACCCTGAGCTCCAGGCCGCCCGGCGCTAACGCCGCGACGGCCAGAGCCAGGGCCAGCCCGGCCAACAAAAGCAGGGTCAACCGGGCCGGCCTATGCATAACTAGCCTTTCGGCATCAGCTTGGCGGGCACTTGGATGCCCTTTTCCTTGAGATACTTGATGGTGCCGGGATGCAGAGGAATCGGCGACTGCTTCACCGCGTTCTCGGGTGTGGTGTACTTGGCGAAGGGGTGAATCTTCTGCATGTAGTCATTTTGCTCGAAAAGCACCTTGACCAGGTTGTAGACCAAATCGGTGTCCAGGGAGGCCTGGCAGATCACCACGTTCCACACGCTGATGGTGGGAGTCGGCTTGTCTACCCCGCGGTAAACGCCGCCTTCCAGTGACCAAGGCGAATAGAAGCCGTAAGTATCCGCCACCTTTTTCTGCTGCTCGGGAGTAAAGGAGATTATCTCGATATCGTGCGTGGTGGCCAGGTCCATGATGGAGCTGGTGCCGGGGGCCACCACCCATACGCCGGCGTCTATGGTGCCGTCGCGCAGCGCGTTAGCGTTCTCGTTAAAAGACAAGCGGCGCACCTTGAAGGAATCCAAGGGAATGTTCAGGGCCTTCAGCACCAGCTCGGCCATGAAGGCGGTTCCGGAGCCGGGGGCGCCGATGGAGATGGTCTTGCCCTTGAAGTCGTTCACGTTCTTGATGCCGGAGCCCTTGCGGGTCACGATCTGAAGAATATTGGGGTACATGGCGGCCATGGTGAGGATCTTCTGGGGCTTGCCCTTGAACTTGCCCTCGCCGTTGTAGCCCTGGAAGGCCACGTCGCCCATGATGAGGCCGACCACGGTCTCGCCCTTGTTGGCCAGTTTGGTGTTCTCCACGCTGGCGCCGGTCACCTCGGCCACGGCTTTAACGCCAGGCACATACTTGGACCAGATCTCGGCCATGCCGCCGCCATAGGGGTAATACACACCGCCGGTGCCGCCGGTGCCGATGGAGATAAAGTTAGTCTTTGCCGCCGCGGGCAGGGCGCAGGCCAGGGCCAATGCGGCGCACAACGCCAAAACGATGCTCAAACGTTTCATAAAGCTATACCTCCCAGCTTTTTATTTGCTCATGGTCTTGACGATCAGCTCGACCGCCTTGGCTTTTTCGCCCATGCCCTTCACCGGGTAGGTGTAGGTGGCGGTGGCGCCAGGCTTGACCAAGCCCTTTTTGGTCTTCCTGGGGACCAAGCCGCCCACGGCCTTGCCGTTGTCCAGGAAGATATTTACCCGATAGCGCTGGTCTGCTTTGGACACGTTTTTGACCGTGATCAAGAAATGCAGCGAAGCCGTCTTTTTGTATTTGCCCATGTAGCACCGGAACTCGGTCACCTCGGCCTCGGGCGCAATGGCGTAGGTGAGCTTAGCCTTGGGCGCGCAAGCAAAATACTCCGGCGCCATAGCCACGGGATTTGTTTTCTTTTGCGGCGCGCTCTGGCACCCCATGGCCAGCATCAGCCCGGCCAGGGCCAGCACGGCCATGGTCACGAAAATGACTCTTTTAGCTTGTTTCATGTTCCCTCCCTCCAGGATTAAGGTACCTAAGAAACCGACCGGGAAAAGATTCCCATGCCAAGAACCCCTTCCCGAATTGTCCTCTTTTAGATTAAGAGCCGCCCGCCTCTCCCTGCTTATTCAGCTGAATTCCCATCGCCTTGTAGCGCATATGCAATTGGGCCAGATCCAGCTCCACCAACCGGCGGGCCTCTTTGGCCTGGCCAGCTTTTATAGCCGCCACGATGCGCTTGTGATAATCCAGCACCGCCCGGCTAAGCGCTATATTCATCTGGCCTTCCAAGGCGCGTACCAGGATGGAAAGCACTGTCTCGCAAAGGAGTGATTGTAATGGGTTATCCGCTGTGGCCACCAGCCGCCGGTGAAATTCAAGATTAGCCGCGCGCAAGGCTTCCGAATCATTGCGGACGCCTTCGGACATCGCCACGATTTCATCCAAGGAAGCCAGCCCCTCCGGCCGGGGGTGCAGAGTGGCCTTTTCCGCTGCCGGCGCCTCCAGCATCAGCCTCAGCTCAAACAGGTTGTCCAGGGTTATGGCGCCGCCGGCCAAAAGATTCTCAATGGATGACGAAAGCGGTTTGTCATAGTTGGTGCTCACAAAGGTGCCGCCACCGGCGCCCTTTTGCACCCTTAAGATGCCGGCCAACTCCAGAGTGCGGATAGCCTCTCTGACCACCACCCGGCTTACTCCGAACTGCTCCGACATTTCCCTTTCCGAAGGAAGCCGCTGGTTTTCCTCTAATAAACCTGCAAAAACCTGTTCCCTAATGGCCTGAGCCACCTGTTCATAGGCCTTGCGGCGTTTGGGCAGACGGGAAATGATGGAACGGGTTGGAGCCATGCCACCTCTAGCCGGATTGTGAGTTTGTCTGCGTCATGAAGATTGGACTAAGGTTAGTCCAAAGTTGACTTATTTTCAGATTGCCATAAATGCCCCCCTCCTTGTCAAGCCCTTTTCCCTCCGGCTTGACCCTTTTGGCAAGTAGGCGTAAATACTAGAACCATGCCGACTAATTCTCCAAAGCAGCCCCCAGCCGCGCCCCCCTGGCGCCAAGGCCTGCAGGCAGGACTCGGCCGCAGCAGGGGCCTCTTATGGTTTTTGCTAAAAACCATCCTGCCTTTGTATGTCGCCACTGAAATACTTAAAGCATCCGGCATATTGGCTTATGTTTCCAGCTTTCTGGCCCCGGTGATGGGCCTCTTCGGCCTGCCGGCCGAGGCGGCGGCGGTGCTGACGGCCGGTTTTTTGGTCAACCTTTACGCCGCCGCGGCGGTAGCGGTTCCCCTGGGTCTGGACTGGATCCAAGTGTCGGTCATCGGCCTGATTTTGGGCATCGCCCACTCCCTGGTGGTGGAAGGCGCGGTGGTGCGCGGGCTGGTGCCCGGAAGGCACTGGCAGTTGACCGCGCTGCGCCTGGGCCTGGGTTTGGCAGCCGGGTTGGCGCTGGCCCAACTGCTCAAGGCGCTCAACTGATGAGCCCCTACCTTGCCCTTTTGCCCGGCGCTGTCTGGAACGGCCTCATCCTCTGCGCCGAAATCGCGGCCATTGTGCTGCCGCTTATGATCGGCTATGAAATCGCCAAGGCCTATGGCGTGTTCGCCCGTCCCTGGAAAGGCGTCGGGCCGCTTTTGGCTAGGCTGGGTTTGGGGCCGGGGGCTTTAGTGCCGCTTTTGGCCGGCATCTTCCTGGGGCTTTTATACGGAGCCGGCATCCTCCTTTCCATGAGCAAGGAGGAAAAACTGTCTCACCGCGAGCGCTTGGCCCTGGCGGTTTTCCTGGTAACCTGCCATGCCGTGGTGGAAGACACCGCCATCTTCATGCTGCTGGGCGGCAGCGCCTTCTGGATGCTGGGGCCCCGCCTGGTGCTGGCCGTGACCCTGACCGCCTGGCTGGCGCGGCGCTCCCTTAAACAGGGCGAGCCCATCAATTGACCGCACCCCGGGCTCTGGCTATACTCGTTAACTATGAACCTCGCATAACCTAACGGAGCTACCATGCCCCAGCATTCCCACGATTTCGTCGAAAAGTACACCGGCCTGGTGGGCTATGGCTTTGACCGGGAAACCGATCAAGCCACCTTGCAGGTCTATTTGCAAAAGTTTTCCGATGACGCGCTCCTGAAGGTTTTGCTGCCGAGGCTGGAGCAGGCGGAGATGGACCAGGTTTTCGAACTCATTAGCGGCCTTTTGCGCGCGCATTTAGAGGAAGAAGAGTATCACGGGCTTTTCCTCAAAGACCCCGGCCACGAGGACTAGAACATGGACGTCCCCCAGCCCATAGACAATCGCCTGGCCCAGATTCAGGGCATCCTGGACACCGCCTTTTTCGCGCCGCTTTTCAAGAACGACTGGCTGGCCTACCGCTTCGGGCAAGCCACCTTCTTGCGCCTGGAAGAGCCGGAGGTCTTTGACCTGTTTGTGCGCGCGGCTTTAGCCAGCGAGGTAATCCATCCCACCGAAGCCGAAGGGCGCGACCCGCTGGCTTGGCTCTGGGACATGGCCGACAGCGCGGCGGTGCTGGCCCAGCTTTTGGCCAGCCTGCGCTTTGACCGCCCTCTCCTGTTCCACCGCACCCTGATGTCGCTGCCGGCGGTGACCCGGGGGCAGGTGAAGCCCGAGGAATACGAGCTGGTGGAGGATTTTCTGGCCAAGGCCCTGGCCCAAAGCGATTATGACCTGGCCGAGGCGGCCAGCGGCGAATTGGAAACCATCTATGCCAGGGCCCTGCGCGCGGCGGGCCAGGACCCGGATCAGCCGGACCCCCGCCTGCCCGAACTGGCCGGCGCGGTGCTGGCCAAGCCGCAGGCGGCGGAGTTGGAATCGGACGCGGAGCTTCGCCTGTGGATGGCCCTGGGCGACGGCCTGGACGGGATGGCGCCGGATCTGGCTCCGGCGGTCATGGTCCAGGCCTGGTACCAATGGGCCGGCGCGGTCATCGGTTCTGCACCCAACCTGGAGCTTTTAGGGCGCATGCATCCCCGTTTGGTTTTGGGCGCTATTGACCTGGCCGGCTACGCGCCGCCCTTAAAGGAACACCTCCACACTATAAAGGCCTCCTGTCCCTTTTGCGGCGCCGACTCCGAGGTTCAAGTGGGGCCGGAGATCAAGCCCCTCCAAGCCTGCCCCCATCTGATCTACGTGGGCACCTGCGACGAGGTGCACCTCATGGAGGCGATCAGCAATTTCGAGGTGGGGGAGGATTTCCGCGAGCTTTTGGCTACGTACTATCAATCGCCCAGCGACTTGGACCTGTTTTCCACCATAGTCAACGACCTCTTCGAGATGCTGGTGAACCAAGGCCGCCTGGCCGCGGTGCCGGTCACCAGCGCCAGCGCGCCCCAAGCCTTCTACAATCTCCTGGCCTTTTTTCAAAAGCCTCAGGCCCCAAGCGCGCCCCCCAGCGAACCGTCGCCCCAGACCCACTAGCCTCCCTAGGAGCCGTCATGGACATGCAAGCCTTTTTGGAATCCTTTTGTCCTCCCCTGGGCCCCGCCGGTTTTGAAGAGGAGATCCGCGACGCCTTGGCCGCGTTCCTAAGGCCCCTGGCGCGCCGCCTGGAAGTCGACCGCCTGGGCAACCTGCAGGCCTGGCTGGGACCGGAGGGCGGCCCCCGGGTGATGCTGGACGCGCACATGGACGAGTGCGGCCTCATGGTGCAGCGGGTGGAGAAGGAAGGCTGGCTCAGGGTGACGGCGCTGGGCGGGGTGGATCAGCGCATTCTGCCGGGCTCCCGGGTGATACTGCAGCCCGAGCCGGGCCAGCGGGTGGAGGGCGTCATCGGCCTGGCCCCGCCCCATGTCAGCGAGAAAAACGACAAAGACAAGTCCGTGCCTTGGGATCAGACCTTCGTGGACATCGGCGCGGCGGATGAAGACCAGGTGAAGGCCCTGGGCATCAAAACCGGCACGCCAGGAGTCTTGGAACTGGGTATGGGTCCTTTGGCCGGCGGCTGTTATCGCGCGCGCAACTTGGACGACCGCGCCGGCTGCGCGCTCCTGTGCGCCTTGGCCGAGCGCCTTGCTAAGGAGCCGCCGCCGGTGGAGGTGGTGCTCAACTTCGCGGTTGGCGAGGAACTGGGCTTAAGGGGCGCCACCACCGCCGCCTATGGCCTGAAGCCGGACCTGGCGCTCTGCCTGGAGGCCACGGTGGGCGACACCCCCGGCCTGAGCGCGAGTCGCCAGCCGTCCCATTTAGGCAAGGGTCCGGCTATCACCGTGGCCGACGGCCGCATCGTGGTGCCGAGGCGGCTGGTCGATTCCCTGGAGCAAGCCGCGGCCAAGGCCGGCGTGGCCTGCCAGCGCAAGCTGCCGCTTTACGGCGGCACCGACGCCGGGGCGATCCACCTCTCCCGCGGCGGCGTGCCCACCTGCATCGTGGCGGTGCCTTGCCGCTATATCCACACCCCCGCCTCGTTCCTCAACCTGGCGGACCTGAACGCCGCCCTGGAGCTAAGCCACACCTGGCTGAGGGAAGTCGAGTCGCTGTTGTGAAATGGAATTTCCCCCCCAGCTACCGCCTGGTCCCGCGCGAGGCGCTGGAAGCCCGGGCGGCCCGGGCCGGCGCGCTCTGCCGCCGGGAGGGCTTGGCCGGCCTCTTACTCACCTGCAACACCGATGTCTATTACCTGGCCGGCACCATGCAGCAGGGCGCGGTTCTGGTGGACGACCAGGGCCGCTTGCAGATTTTCATGCGGCGGCACCAGGAGCGGGCCCAGGCCGAGTGCCCCTTTGCGGTAACCGCGGTTAAAGGATACAGCCAGATTGCCGAGGTTATAAACGAGTGCTTCCCCAAGGGCGCCGCGCTGGGCGTGGCCCTGGATGTTATGCCCGCCCGGGAATATCTGGGCTGGGTGGGGCGGCTGCCGGACTTGGAACTGAGCGACGCTTGCCAGCCCTGGCTGGAATTGAAAGGCGTGAAGGACCAAGTGGAGCTGGACGCGCTTACCCGCTGCGGCGCGCTTACTACTGAGTTATTTAGCGAGCTGCCCAATATTCTTAAACCGGGCAAAAGCGAGATCCAGGCTGCGGGCGAGTTTCTGGCCGTGGCCATGAAAAGAGGCGGAGTGTCATTGGTGCGCTCGCGCTCATCGTACATGGACATGTACTCCTGGCACCTGGTATCCGGCCCCGAGGCCAGTTGGCCCAGCGCGGTGGACGCCCCTTGCAGCGGGGTGGGCCTCTGGCCCTCCTTTCCCCTGGGCGCCAGCCTGAAGCCGCTTAAAACCAACGAACCCATAATCGTGGATGTGGCGATCTGCCTGGAGGGCTATTCCACCGACCAGACCCGCACCTATTGCCTGGGCAAGGCCAGCCCACAGCTCATGCGGGCCCATCGTTGTTTGGAGGCGGTTGAGGCCGAGATACTTAAACGCCTTAAGCCCGGCGCGATCAGCGGCGAATTATTCGACGCTGCGGTGCGACCCGCCGAGGCCATGGGTATGGGGCAATTCTTCCTGGGCCGCCCCGGCCATAGAATCCGCTTCGTTGGCCATGGCGTGGGCCTGGAGTTGGGCGCGCCGCCATACTTGCTGTCTGGATCTCAGGCAGTAGTGCAAGCGGGCCAAGTTTATGCCTTGGAATTGAAGATCGTATTAGACGAGGGGCCCATCGGCTTGGAAAACACGGTGGCGGTGAATGACCAAGGCTCTGCCACCGTGCTTTCGCCTATTCCCAACCGCCTATTCGAGCTATAAGGACCTATCAAACAAAACGATTGCAGCGCAGCCAAGGCGAACGCGGCTCTTGCTGCCCGGCGATTTGACAGGAGCCCAAAACAAAGGGAGGGAATGGCGAGACATCCCTCCCTGGCAGGCGTCCTGGACCTGCCGATGGCAAATTTATCTTCCAGGCCCTTTTAAGGGGCCTGGTCCACGCCACTAGTTGCGGTGATTATGCCCGCAACGCCAGCCGATAAATTAGCGCGCCTTTTTTAAAGCCGCCTGCAGCTGTGCCTTATTCATCTTGGAGCGGCCTGGTATTTTTTTCTTCTTCGCCAGTTCTTGCAGTTGTTTCACGGTGGGACCGGCTTTTTTGGCCGCCGCCTTCTTGGGGGCTGCCTTCTTGGGGGCTGCCTTCTTGGCTGCCGCCTTCTTGGGGGCTGCCTTCTTGGCCGCCGCCTTCTTGGGGGCTGCCTTCTTGGCCGCCGCCTTCTTGGGGGCTGCCTTCTTGGCTGCCGCCTTCTTGGGGGCCGCCTTCTTGACGGCAGGCTTCTTGGCTACTGCTTTCTTGGGAGCAGCCTTCTTCTTAGCGGCCGGCTTTTTTGCAGCCGCCTTTTTAGGAGCGGCTTTCTTTTTGGCAGCTGGTTTCTTAGTGGCCATGAGCTATTCCTCCCTTAGAGTTTGCTATATTGGCCTGATTCCCTTAAGCAAGAAGAATCATCTCTCGAAACAATCATCCCCCTTG
>CAZDRW010000012.1:0-18411 GCA_964507555.1 uncultured Desulfarculaceae bacterium | reverse complement strand
ATCGTGGGCAAGAGCATGCCCATGCAGCAGGTGTTCCGTTTGATCCACAAAGTAGCCGCCACCGACGCCACCACCTTGATCCTGGGCGAAAGCGGCACCGGCAAGGAGTTGGTGGCGCGCGCCATCCATCACCACTCGGACCGTAACGCCCGCCCCTTGGTGCCGGTCAACTGCGGGGCGATACCAGGCGAACTTTTGGAGAGCGAACTGTTCGGCCACGAAAAAGGCGCTTTCACCGGCGCCATCAAGACCCGCATGGGGCGTTTCGAACTGGCCGAGGGCGGCACCGTGTTCCTGGACGAGATCGGCGACATGTCGCCCTTGCTGCAGGTAAAACTGCTGCGGGTGCTGCAGGAACATCAGTTCGAACGGATCGGCGGCACCAAGACCATCAACGCTGATATCAGGGTGATAGCCGCCACCAATCAGAATTTGGAAGCAAAGGTCAGCGAAGGTTCGTTTCGCGAGGACCTTTTCTATCGCCTCCATGTGGTGCCGATTTCCATACCTCCGCTCAGGGAGCGGCGCAGCGACGTGCCTCTTTTGTGCCAGCATTTTTTGAAACGCTTTGCCAAGCAAAAGGGACTCGGCGAAAAGCGCCTGCACAAATCGGTTATGAACCGACTGCTGCGCTACCATTGGCCCGGCAATGTGCGCGAACTGGAGAACCTCCTGGAGCGCATGGTGATCTTGGCTGATGGCGATGAGATTTTGCCCGAGGACCTGCCCCTTCACATGGCGGGACCCGAGGAGGACAGCCTGCCTCCCCTGGAAGAGCCATTGCCGGCTGCGGAGCCCGAGTTTCCCGAAGACGGCGTTGATTTCAATGCCGCGGTGGATGCGTTTGAACGCCGTCTCATCATGGAAGCCTTGGACCGCTCCGGCTGGGTCAAGAACCAGGCCGCCAGCCTCCTGAAACTGAACCGCACCACCCTGGTGGAAAAAATCAAGAAAAAGGGAATATCCGCGTCGGATTAGGCCGCCGCCGGATTAGAACAACCGGGAACCGGGCAGGAGCGACCCCTTGCGGGCAAAGCTTTGCTCGCCGACAGTCATGTTAATAATCATTTGGGGCCCAAGCTATTTTTTGGGCAAGAGCTCCGGATATATCTTGCGGAGGCACTCCGGGCAGATGCCATGGGTGAAGTCAGCTTCGGAGTGGGTATGAATATAATGCTCCATGGCATGCCACTGGCCGTTTTCATCTCTAATTTTTTTACAGGAGGCGCATATGGGCAAAAGCCCCTCCAGGCGCTTAATCTTTTCTTTGGCGTTCAGGGCCGCCTGCATTGCGCTCCGGCGTTCTTCCAGGGCCTGATCGCGCTCGTTGATCCGGCGGCTTAGGTTGCCGGCGCCCAGGATCAAACCCAAAAGCACGGCCAGCCAGAGAGCTGCGTGGGTGATAATGAGCTCTTTTTGGCCTTTGTGGATAGAGGCCAGTATGGGCTGCAAAGGCACCGAAACGCTGATGCCGCCGCGGATATCTCCCACCTTGTAGCCCTGCGAGGCGTGGCAGGGCAGACAAGCCTGTTCTGTCACCAGAGGCCTCATAAGGCGCAGGTAATCCTTGCCCTTGATCGCCTCCACCCCGCTTACCTCCGGGACGCCCTGCTCAAGCTGCTGCAGGGCTTTTCGTTCCCAGGCGTCGGGCCGGTTCTGGGGGCGCAGGGGCTTAAGGCTGGTGATATGGCCCAAAACGCCGGAGGCCAGCGCCCCCAGTTCATGAACCTCCCTGGTCATGTAGGCTGGGTTGACCATGGTCAGCGGCGTGCCGCCGGGCGTCGTGATGTCCCGCTCCGGCGTTTTCAGGTAGGGATTGGGTTTGGTCTTAGGGCTGACGGACGCATAAACCCCGCCGTGCTGGGCGTTCCAGCGGCGGTAAATGACATCTTTTTCAAATGCGATCCTGGCCTGTATCCTGGCGCCGTTCAAGGCGCTTTGCTCAATGCTATTGAGATTCCACCAAAGAGAAGCCCCCACCATCACGCTCCAGCTCAAGGCGATTACCCAGAGGTAGGCGCCAATCCTGGGTTTGGGGGCTTCCTGGCTGCTCTGCTGGTCCATGCTTCGGGCCTGCGGCTTAAGCTGTTAAGAGGCGTCAAAATCTATTTTATGTCTGAGAAGCCATAATCTCTGCTTCAATTATACTTCATTTCGAGCTGTGAAATAGATTAACACCAATATTATTAGGGAGTAACTGAAATACTAAAACCACGGCCGCTTAGCGGTGGGAGCGTCAGCCCCACCTGCCAAACGGACAAGCAATCATCTGGTTAAGGGACCGTGTGATTGCTTTATTTGGTCTGGAACCCCATGCTTTTTTCCCATTGGCTTAGGGTCATGTTGAGCAGCTTGGCGGGGTTTTTAGGGTCAGGCACCGCCTTTTTGGCCAGCACCAGATAAGGCGCGGCGGTGAGGGCGCAGCCGACCTGGCCGGCCGGGACCTGCAAGATCCGGTGGCCGATAAAGACCTCTTTATAATTAACCCCGCTGTCTCGGCCGCAGCGCATGATGCTCTTTACGATTTTTTGCCGCAGGCTCTCCACAAAGGCTTGAATGGCCTTGGCATCGTTTAAGTCATTGCTATGCCCCACATCCTCGATGAACAGATTGGCGGCCTGGTTGCGGTCTTGGGCAATGGCCAAGGCCGCGGCGCACCACACGGTGGAAGGGCCCTTGACCGTGTCCGACTTCACCGCGCAGATGACATGGGCCCCGGGCAAAAGCGGAAAGCGCCGGGCTTGGGCGGTGCCGAAAAGCGCCTGGCCCGCCTTCAAGAGAGGCTCCATGGAATAGACCGGGATCATCTTGCCGTCGGGCCGTTTGGCGGTAAACAGGGGCTTCAAGCTGCCGTTTGCGATGCTGTCTTCTTTGGCCAGGTGATAGCCCCACACCGCGCCGTTGATACCATTGAATGACGAAGCGGTGATCATGTTTATCTGGCCGATATAGGTGCCCTTGGTTTCGGCCCGGTCATAGGAGACGATGCCTTCCAGCACCGGGTCCATGTCGGCCGGCGAGAGCCCCGCCTCCAGCTTCAAGAGCGAGATATAGCCCAGACCGCTGGCGCCGGGATTGCCGTAGCCGTCGCAGTAGCCGGCAAAAGGACCCACCGCGCCGTTGACCACCTGCTCCAGGCTGAGCGCGGGCTGGGGCCCGGCGACGGCCGCTGGCATCAAACCAAAGGCAATCGCTAAAAAGACCGTCAGCATCAATAACAACGAACGCCTTGCTTTGCATTTATTCATGATGGTGCCCCCTTTTTTGGCCAAGATTTTTCAGATACTTAAGGCTACAACAGATTGAAGTCATAGTTGAGAATAAGTTGGTATTCGCTTATATAGCTGGCCTTGGCTCCCTCTTGCTCAACAAATGCGGCGCGCAGGCGCAACCAGAAGCCCTGCAAGGGACCTTTTGGGGGGCGGTAGTCCACGGTAAGGTCAAGCTCCTCCTGGTGGGCGAGGCGTTCCTTCCCTGGTCCGGGGTGAAGCCGCGGCCGTAGTTCAGGAACCCGGAAAAGCCCTTCAGCCCCAGCCTGCTGAAATCATAGGACAGGCCCAACAGCCAGCATTGCTCTTTGGCCCGGTTGTTTTTTTCGATCAAGGAAGATTAGCCGGGATAGCCGCCATAGGTTGGCAGAAAAGGGAGTTTTTCCAAAAAGCGCCCCATGAGTCTCCTAAGCCTTTGGGAGCTCTAGCTTAACGGTCTGGCGCCATAATAACAAGCGGCTGATATCCGTCAAACAATTGACTATAATCAACAATGGGTCTTCACGTGTTTTTTCATTGATTTTCCACATGTTATGTCAGATATTTATACGGACAGCCTTGGCATCCTTCTTGCCTAATCCAAGGCGGGATATTAGTGCGCCCGAACCATTTGCTTGTTGGGGGATCGCGCCATCATCGCTTTTCGCAAATACATCTTGGCCTTGGTGCTGACATGGGCCGCGCTGATTTGGGCCGGCGCCGCTATGGCGGCGGTTATAACCGGCGCCAGCCTGGTTCCCAACCATCAGACTTCCCGCTTGGTGCTCACGGCCAACGGGCCCTTGGATTACCAGGTGGAGTTAGCCGACCCCCAGACCGTAGTGCTGCATTTCTTGGACACCAGGCTGCAGGCGCCGCTGCCGGATGTGGACAACGACCCCTTGGTGGCCGGTATCAGCGTACGGCCCGAAGGCGGCGGCCTAGCGCTTACGGTGCGCACCCGCATGCCCGGGGTCACGGTCCTGCCGCTCTATGAAGCGCAAGCCCGCCGTTTGACCCTGGAATTGGGAGGGCCGCCCAGTTTGGAGGAAAAAGTTACGCCTCCCCAGGCCAAGCAGCCCGCGGCCCCCAGGCAGACCCAGCCCATGCCCAAATCACCGGAGCAAACCCAGCCCGAGCCTGCCAAACGGCCCGCGGCCCAACCCGCGCCCCAGCGGGAACCCAGGGCTTTGGCACAGAAAGAAAAGCCCGGCGCCGTCCAGCCCGCTGCCCCGCCCATCCAGGCTCAAAAAGTAGCAGCAAAGCCTGTCCAGCCTGCGCCGAGGCCTATAGCGCCAGCCCAGCCTGAAAAACCCCAAGGTCCTCCGCCCGTGGTTTTGCGGGTGCGTTTGGGAACCCATGCCGAGTTTACCCGGCTGGTCTTTGATGCCGATGCAAGCCTTACCGGCTTGCTGTACAGCCAGGCCCAAGAGGCGATCCTTAGTCTGGAGCGGGGCAAGATTGCCCCCAACGTTAAATTGCCCAAGGGCGATGAAAGAGTGCTCGGCCTGGAAACATTGCAGGCCGAGCCGTTCAAGCTGCGCCTGCGCCTGGCCAGGCCATTGGCCAGGCACCAGGTTTACCGGTCCGGCCAAGGTGACAAGCTGGTCTTGGACATGCGTCTGATCACGCCCGAGGCCTGGGCCAAGCAAAAGGCCGCTCAAAAGCCGGAGACCCCGGCCCAGGAAGAGGCGCGAGCCAAGACCGAGGCCAAGGCCATCGACCGGGCGGAACTGGCCAAGGTGGAAAGCCCGCAAAAACTCCGGGTCTCACCGGAGGTGCCGGTGATGGAGCCCGACCAGGTTCCGCAGGCTTTGCCCAGTCCGGTCAGTGACGGCCAGGCCCTGGCGGAGCGGGGCGAGGGAGGTCCCGCCAATGGCGCCGCCGGCCAAAAAGCCATGCAACCGCCTGCTAAGGGCGGCCAAGTGTCAGCACCGGTGCAGGCCTCACTTGGCCCGGACGCTCCTCAGCGCTTCCCCGAGATTCCCATGGCCTCCATGGCTGAACCAGGGGAAGAGGTCACCTTGGCCCGGGGTAAGATCCCCCCGGTGCCGCCGCCGCCGATCATGGCGCGTCCCCGGGGAGAAATCAGCCAACGCCCGGACTCGCCTCCACCCACCAGCGCTAATCAGGTGATTGGCAAGGTGGTCCAGGCCCAGGCTGAGCGCGCCGCCAGAGGGACCATACCCCCGCCGCCGCCGGTGGCTAAACCAGCCCAATCCACCCGGCCCGGGATGGCGGCTTCCGGGCAGCCGGCTGCTCCCAGCGGAAAATCGCCTGCAGCAATCCAGGCGGAGCGCGCCCCGGCCGTGGCCCCTTTGCAGGTTTCGCCCGATACCCGCCCGCCCCAAACCGCCCGTTTAGGCGCAGCCGGACTGGAGGACCGCGAGGCCCGGGCGCTATTCAACCGGGCCAAGCTGGATCTGGACTCGCGCAGATACGCCGAGGCCGTTAACGGGTTCCAGCAGTTCTTGCTCAACTATCCCAAGCACTCCCTGACGGGGGAGGCCACCTACCGCCTGGCGGATGCCTTTTTCTACCTGCATGAGCGGGAAATGAACCAGCATTACCTGCAAGCCATGGAGAACTATCAGAAGGCCATAGACCTCTACCCCAAATCAGATCAGGTGCCGTGGGCCCTTTTGCAGATGGGCCGCGTGGCCATGCTAAGCGGTGAAGCCTTTAAGGCCCAGGGCTATTTCCAAATAGTGATCGAGGATTATCCCAAGAGCGAGTACGTGCCGTTAGCCATGGTCAACCAGGGACGCGCCTATGTGGCCGACGGCAAATGGGCGGCGGCTTTGGATCAATTCCGCGACGTGGCCGAAAAGTTCCCCGGCAGCCGTTTCCGCAAGGATGCGGATTGGGGGCAGGCCCAGGCGTTGTTCGGCATGGCGCGCTATGAAAGGGCCAGCCTGCTGCTGCAGGACATGGACCGGCGTTTCCCCAAGCTGCGCCTGACCGAGCCCGAGCTTCTCTACTACATCGGCGAGGCCGAGTTCCAGCTTAAGCGCTATCCCGAGGCCCGGCGCTATTTTCTCTGGGCGCTCAACATCATGCCCGACATCCGCGACAACGATATTATCCTAACCAGGGTGGGCGATAGCTTCCAGTTCGAGGGCGCCCACAAGGCCGCCAAAGTCATCTACAACCAAGTCGTTAAGCTGTTCCCCGATACCGACGGCGGGTTGGTGGCCCGAATCCGCCTAGCGGAATCCCCGAGCAAAGACAAGGATCATCCCTGGGATATTTTCCAAGTGGCGCCCACCACCGACGCCTTAAAGACCTACAACGAGATATTGAGAAAATATCCCACCCGGCCGGTGGCCGAGTTGGCCCAGCTCAAGCTGGGAGTCTTTTATTACAAAAAGGGAGACTATCCCAAGGCCCTGGCAACCTTGGAACAGCTCCTGCAGAAAAACCCGCGCAGTTCTTTCCGGCCCGAGGTGGTATACACCCTGGACCTTGCCACGGTGGCCTATCTGGAAAACCTAAAAAAAGAGAACAAGCCCCTCGCCTTGATGGACGCCTATTTGCGCAACCGGACTTCCTTGCGCCGGCCCAACAGCAACCAGATGTTGGAGATTCTGGCTTGGGCCTACGAGCACACCGGACTCAACATGCGGGCGGCCAAGCTCTACCAGGTACTCATAAGCCGTGGACTGGACCGGCTGGATTTTCACGTGGCCTTGGCCCGCAGCCTCATGACCGGACGCGACTACGAAGGCGTGCTGAAAGCTTTGCCGGCCCAGATCGTGACCAAACTGGAAAAAGAGGCTGCGGTGGAAGGCCGCTCCCTGCGCGGCCGGGCTTTGGCGGCGGTGGGGAAATGCAAAGAAGCCGAGCCGCTCTTGCGGCACATATTGGAACAGCGTTTCGAATATCCTTGGGTGGCGCTGGACTACGCCGCTTTGGGCCGCTGTTTGATCAAGCTGGATAATGTGGCCGCAGGATTGGAAGCCCTGGACGAGGCCAGCAAGCGGTTCGAACCCGGCGATCGCATGGAAAGATACCTGGTGGCCATGGAGGCCGGAGCCGCAGCTCGCCGCATCGCCCAGCTGGAAAGGTCCTTGGCCTATTTCCAAAGCGCCGAAAGCCTGGCCGGGGAGGACCGGACCAGGGCCCAGGCCATTTATGAGCAGGCGGCCAGTTTGAGAGTCTTAAAGCGCAACGCCGAGGTGGCGAAGGCCTATCAGCGCTTGGTTAAACTCAAGGTGCAACCTTGGACCGCCATGGCGCAAAGGCATTTGGAGGACATGAAGCTGGCCCCCCGCCTGGCAACGGTGGGCACCGGTTCCTTGAACGAGGAGCAATAAGCAGGCGGTGGGGACCAAGCAGCAGGTGGCCGCGGGGCTTGCTTAATCCGGCCCAGTAAATAGAATAGAGGCGGGGCGCCAACGGGGGCCTCCCAATTAAAGGCCAAGAAAACGCGAGCAGCCATGAGTCAAGGCACAGTCAAACGCATATTGGTGGCGGACTCGGACCAGGAACTATTGAAAAGTCTGGGCGGCTATCTTTCCCGTCAGGGCTTTGAAGTGAAGGTCAGTGCCTCCGGCGCCGATGCCTTGGCTGCTTTGGCCGATGACGGCGGTTTCGATCTGGTGATAACCGGGATGAACCTGCCCGACGCCGGCGGCATGGAAGTGCTGCGCCAAGTGAAGCGGAGCACGCCGGGAACGCCGGTGGTGATCCTGACCGCCGAGGGAAATGTTGAAAGCGCGGTCGCCGCCATGAAGGAAGGCGCGCAGGATGTCTATCCCAAAGGCACCTTGACCGTGGAGGTGATTCAGGAGGCAGTGGCCTCTCTTTTGGCGCCGCGGCCGGCCGGAAGGCCGAGCGGAAGCAAGGAACGCTCCATAGTCACCAATGACGCCCGCATGAAAAAGCTTTTGGAGATGGCCCAGTCCGTGGCCGACAGCCGGGCCACGGTGCTGGTGTCCGGCGAAAGCGGCACTGGCAAGGAATTGTTCGCCCGGTTCCTGCACGAGAAATCCTCCCGCTGCTCGGGTCCCTTTGTAGCGGTGAACTGCGCGTCTTTGCCAGAGGGGCTTTTGGAGAGCGAACTCTTCGGACATGAAAAAGGGGCTTTCACCGGAGCGATCGCGCGCAAGCAGGGCAAGTTCGAATTGGCCGACGGGGGCACCATTCTCCTGGACGAGATTTCGGAGATGGCGATTTCCCTGCAAGCCAAGCTTTTGCGGGTGCTGCAAGAAGGCGAGATCGATCGGGTGGGCGGTAAAAAGCCGGTCACGGTGGATGTGCGGGTGGTGGCCACCACCAACCGCGACTTGAAGGAGCACATCCATAACGGCGAATTCCGCGAGGATCTTTTCTACCGCCTTAACGTCATCCCCATCAAGGTGCCGCCCTTAAGGGAGCGCAGCGGCGACGTCATGCTTTTGGCCGACCATTTCCTGGCTATGTTCGCCAAGGAAAACGGTAAGCCTTCGCTCGCGCTGAGCGAGGAAGCCAGGCGTCTTATCGGTGCGCAGAAATGGCCCGGCAACGTGCGCGAGCTGCAGAACACCATGGAGCGCGCCGTTCTTTTGGCCGCTGGCGATTCGATCACCCCTGAAGCGCTCATGTTCGAAGACCAGTGGTCAAGCGTCGACGGACAAAACGGCGCCGCGGCCGCCGAGGTGCTGGCCGGACCGGTGCCCACCTTGCGGGAACTGGAGCGCAAGGCCATCGATCTGGCCTTGGAGGAGACCTCGGGCAACCGCACCCATGCGGCCAAGATGCTGGGCATATCGGTGCGCACGCTTAGGAACAAGCTGAACGAGTACAAGGTGGCGGCCGACGTTTGAGACGCCGGTTCAGCCAGGTTGCTTGGATGGGGTTCGGGTCGCAGGCGATCTCCATGCCTCCGGCGCCGTAAGTCAGGCGGGAAGGGTGCTCGCCTGCTGCAAAGCTTCCAGGCTGGCGCGGGCCGCGTTTTGCTCCGCCTCTTTCTTGGATTTGCCCGAACCTTGGGCCACTTCTTGTCCATCCACCAGGCAGGCCACGGTAAAGGTCTTGTCGTGGTCCGGGCCCGAGGTGAGAATCAGCGTGTAGCGCGGAGTCACATGCAGGGCTTCCTGCACTTTTTCCTGCAGGTTGGTTTTGAAATCTCTTTTGGGCGCGCGGGAAAGGGAGCGCTCGGCGGCATCGGCCAACAGTTCGCTAAAGACTCCGCGCGCCGCCTCCAGGCCGCCGTCCAGATACACCGCCGCCAGCATGGCTTCCAGGGCATCGGCCAGGATGGAGGGCTTGTCGCGGCCACCCTGGATTTCCTCGCCTTTGCCTAATAGCAGATAGTCGCCCAACTGCAGGTCACGGGCGGTGGCGGCCAAGCGGGCTTCGTTGACCACTCCGGAGCGAGCTTTGGAAAGTTGGCCCTCGCTGGCCTCAAGGAAGCGATGAAAAAGATGCTCGGTTATGACCAGCTCTAACACCGCATCGCCTAAAAATTCCAAGCGTTCGTTGGAGCCCAGCGCTTCCTCGGGGTGCTCATGCACCCAGGACGAATGGTGTAAAGCCCGGTCCAAGAGAGCAAAGTCTTTGAAATTGTATCCAATATCACTGGCCAGCCCTTCCAAGGCCAAGCGGCGGGAATCATCCATGGCAACCTCCAAGCCCATAAATAATACCCTAGTTGTAAAATTGTCAATGCGTTGCAGGAGGGCTGCGCTTGACGGGCCGGCTGGGCTGCCGTATGAAGTCAGACATGGAACCCCTTAGCCTATTACATACCGAGTGGTCCAACGGCTGGGGAGGGCAGGAGATCCGCATCCTGTCCGAGTGCCGCGGCTTAGCGGCCAGGGGCCACCGGGTGGAGCTGGCCGGCTGTCCGGAGGGAAAGCTGCGCCAGCGGGCCGAGGCGGCCGGGCTGGTTTTTCACCCCCTGGCCATGGCCGGGCCCTGGGACCTGCCGGCGCTCATGAGGCTTAAAAGCCTTATGCGCCATTTGGCCACTCAGGTGATCCACACCCACTCCTCGGTGGACTCATGGCTGGGGGGCATGGCCGCCCGCCTGACTGGAACCGCCTGCGTGCGCACCCGCCATTTGAGCGCACCGGTGAACTCCAATCCGCTGAACGTGGTTTACAAGCTTCCCCAGATGGTGGCGACCACGGGCACTGGAATCCGCCGCCATTTGGTGGAGGATTACGGCTTGCCGGCCGATCACGTGGTGTCCATACCCACCGGAGTGGACACGGAGCTTTTTAAGCCGGGGGAGGCTGATCATGAGCTTTTGGCCGATCTTGGCATCGAGCGCGGGGCGCAGGTGGTGGCCATGGTGGCGGTGTTGCGCAGTTGGAAGCGCCATGATGTTTTTTGCGCAATGGCCAAACAGGTGCTGGCAAAACGCCCCGGAACCCGCTTTCTCATCGTGGGTCACGGCCCGGGCTGGGACCGGGTTAACGGCTATTTGGACGAAATGGGACTCAGGCCCGCGGTGATTATGACCGGACACCGCGAGGACGTTCATCGTATACTGCCTCTATGCACCGTGTGCGCGCTCACCAGTGATAAGAACGAAGGCGTGCCCCAGGCCGTGCTGCAGGAACTGGCCTGCGCGCGGGCGGTGGCCGCCTCGCGGGCCGGGGACATCCCCGAGGTGGTGCGCCATCAAAAGACCGGGCTTCTGGTGCCGCCCGGCGAGGTGGAACCCTTGACCCAAGCGGTGTTGAACCTTTTGGATGACGGGGAGCTCCGGGCCAAGCTGGGCCTTGGCGGCAGAAGCATGGTGGAAGCAGAGTATTCCTTGGAGCACATGCTGGACGCCACGGAAGACATTTACGCCCGGGCCTTGGCCATGAGAAGGAAAGCCTGATGCTGGATTGGTTGGGCGGCGCGGCGGCGGGAGCGGCGGCCCTGGGCTTGTCGCTGCGCTACAATTGGTGGCGGGCCACGCGTTCGGGCGTGCCGCTCCTTATGTATCATCACGTCACCGACCAGTTGAACGGCACCGGCCTGGCCAAACTAAGGGTTATGCCGAAGCGGTTTGCCCGCCAGCTCGACTGGCTTATCGACCATGGCTACGAGGCGGTCAGCTTGAGCCGCTCCCTGGGCCCCAATCCGCCGGCCAAGCCGGTGGTCCTAACTTTTGACGACGGCTACGCCAACTTTTATGATGAAGCCTGGCCCCTTCTCCGCCAGCGCGGCATGCAGGCCACAGTGTTTTTGGTAACCGGCCAGCTTGACGGCATGAATAATTGGGATCAGGACAAAGGCGAGCCCTTGGAGGAGCTGTTGACCAGGCCCCAAGTACGGGAGTTGGCCACGCAGGGCGTGGAGTTCGGCGGACACTCCCATAACCATTACGACCTCACCTCCCTGGACGACCGCAAGCTGATGAGGGAGATTACGGGTTGTCAAAAGGTTCTCTCCGACCTCCTGGGCCACCCGGCCCGCAGCTTTTCCTACCCTTACGGTCTGCACAATACCAAGGTGCAGGAGGCCACGGTGCGCGCGGGATTCACTATGGCCTGCACCACCCGGCCCGGTAAAGTGGCAGGCTCCACCGATAGGCTTCTGCTGCCTCGCATAATAGTTAAACGCTCGGACAATATGTTGGACTTTCGCTTAAAGATGTCCCGCACCAGGAGCCGTCTCTAGTCATGGCTCGGCTAAGCGCAACTCTTATCTGCCGCGACGAAGCGCCTAACCTGCCTGCCTGGCTGGCGACGGTGGAGCCTTTTGCCGACGAGGTCGTGGCGGTGGACTCAGGTTCCAGCGATGACACGGTTCGCATTCTGGAGGAAGCCGGCGCTCACGTGGAGTACCGCCAGTGGAGCGGCTACGCGGACCAGCGCAACCATGCAGCCTCTCTTTGCCGCGGCGACTGGATATTATTTTTAGATGCCGACGAGCGGCCTGACGCGGAGTTGGCCGCCGCGCTGAGCGCTTTAAAGGCGGGGCCTTATCCGCGGGAAGCAGCCTTTGAGCTTGATTATAAAGTTTTTTTCTTCGGCAGCTTTCTGCGCCACGGCGGTTTTTTTCCTGAGCGCCATTTGAGGCTCTTCCGTTCCGGTCAGGCCAAGTGGGTGCGGCGCGAGGTGCATGAGCACCTGGAAGCCCAGGGGCCCGTGGGCCGTTTGCCGGGATATGTCCATCATTATTCCTATGACACGGTGGGCCAGTATCTGCGGCGCATGGAGCGCTATAGCGCCGAAGCGGCGCACCAGATGTTTGCTGCCGGCCGCCGCGCCAGCGCCTTCACCGCCTGGAGCCATGGCGCCTGGGCATTTTTCTCGCGCTACATTCTTCGCTTGGGGCTATTGGACGGCTGGCCCGGATATCTGGCGGCACGGCTGGAGGGGCTTTATACCTTCACCAAGTATGCCCGGCTCAGGGAGTTGAACCACGGCGGAAGAGAGGTGCGATGAGGCTGCAGGCAAAGATCGGGATCGCTTTTATCATGCTCAGCTTGACGGTTCCGGCGATGGCCGCTTCCCAGGAGTCCGCTCCGCCCAAAGGTCCGCGGGATTTTGAGCAGGCGGTGGTTAAGGCCCGGCAGGGAATGAATGACAAAGACCCGGCCCGCACCTTGGGCGGCCTGCGCGAGGCCGTGGCCGCGGCCTGGAAACGCTTACCGTTCACCGCCATCGAGGTGCATCTGGTGGCTGCGCCGCCCACCGGCTTTGGCGAATACATCCCCCGAGTGGATAACGTCTACCGTCCTTCCGAACCCCTGATCCTATACATGGAGCCCGTAGGCTTTGGGGTTCGCTTTGACCAGGACAAGACGGCCTACACCTACCACATCAGCGCGGACTTCAATCTGGTTGACGCCTGGGGCCATGTGGTGAGCGGCCGCCGCCAGTTCGGCCGTTTCGAGGGAGAGTCGCGCCACTTTCCCTCCCGCCTGCCGCTGACCTTCACCTATTCGCTTTCAGGCCTGCCGCCGGGCGAATACCGCCTGGAGACGGTGCTGCGCGACATGATCAAAAAGAAGTCGCACGCAGTTGTCACGCCCATCCGTATCGAAGGCCCCTAAATCAGCTCCGCCTGTTCACCAGCCAATTAAAGCCTGGGCCTTGATCAACCTGTAGCATCCTAGCCGGCGCAAGCAGCTTTGGGCAGCTGGTTTAGCTTGCCCTCCTGGGCCAGCTTGTGGATGGCTGCTGCGGTGCGCGCGCCTTCGGCGGTGGCGTCTCCCATGCGCGCCGGGCTCAAGGCGTCACCGATAAGGTAAATGGCTCCCACCTTAGGTTCCAAGGCCAGAAAAAGGGACGACCGGGGCCGGCTGCCCAAGGCGACCACAAAGGTGTCCAGGGGGCCCAACTCCGCGGGCTGGCGGGTTCCGTCCGGCATAATGTGGAGGAAGGCCACCCGGTCCGGGAACAGACGCCGCACTTGCGAGCGCACATGGCGGCGTATTTTGTATTCTCCCAGTTCTCGCCTGAGCAGATAGCGCCGGGCCGGGCCCAAATCATTGGCAATGCCCAGGCCCAGTTCAATGATGCACACCTCGTGTCCCTTGACGGCTAGATAGTGGGCCACTTCCGAACCCAGGTTGCCGCCGCCCAGCACCGCCACCCGTTTGCCAACTTTGGCGGTGCCTGATAACACGGCCCTTGCGCTGATTATGGGCGCCTCGTCGGCGCCCGGTATGCGGGGCAGCACCGGCTCGGAGCCGGTGGCGACCACCACTGCGTTGGGATTCAAGGTGCAAATATCGGTGACCTTTGCCTTGGCGTTCAGGCGGACCTCAACGTTGGGAAGCTGGGCCAGGGCCGCCTGGTAATAGTCCAACAGGCGCAAAAATTCCGTTTTGCCTGGTGCTACCGCGGAAATGAGGAGCTGGCCGCCCAATTGAGGACCGCGTTCAAACAGCACAACATCATGGCCCAGGCCGCCGAGGCAGCAAGCCGTCTCCAGGCCGGCCAAGCCTCCTCCCACCACCACCACGCGCGCGGGCACTGCGGCCGGAGTCATGCTGGCCTCTTCGGCCTCGCGGCCCAGCCAGGGATTGGCCACGCAGGTAATGGCCAGTCCTTCCAGCACCCGGTCGATGCAACCTTGATTGCAGCCTATGCAGGGCCGGGTCAGGGCCTCCTGGCCTTGGGCGGCCTTGACCAGCCAAAGGGGGTCCGCCAAAAACGCCCGGCCGCAGGCGATGAGGTCCACCTTCCGCAGGGCCTCCTCGGCCTGGGCCGCGGTGTGAACCCTGCCCACTCCCACCACCGGCACCTTCACCGCGGCCTTTACGATCACGGCGGCGGGTAGATGAGTCCCGGCGGGGCTGGGCAGGGGAGGGACCACCAAATGCGGAGTTTCATAAACGCCGCCGGTCACCGAGATAAGGTTGACCCCGGCCTTCTCCAGAAGCCGGGCGATCTCACCGGCCTGCGGAGGATGGATGCCGTTGCGCACATGGTCATCGCCGGAAAGCCTAACGGCAAGAATATGGCCGGGATTCAATACTTCGCGCACCGCCTCCGTCACTTCCAGGGCGAAGCGGGTGCGTCCGGCCAAATCGCCGCCGTATTTGTCTTGGCGCAGGTTGCAATAGGGCGTCAGGAACTGGTGCACCAGGTATTCGTGGGCCGCGTGGATCTCCACCCCATCGAAGCCGGCCGCAACCACCCGCTCGGCGGCTCTGGCAAAGCGCTCCACCATGGCCTCGATTTCCAAAAGGGTCATGGCCCGGGGAGCGGTTTTGGAAGTGGGACCACGCAGGCTGCTGGGGGCCAGGAGCTCGCCCACCAGACGGGGGTGGGAGTTGCGCCCGCCGTGGATGAGTTGGACCACAGCGGGCACTCCATGGGGTTTGATGACATCGGCCAGGCGCTTCAGGCCATCCAGGGTCTGGGCGTCGTGGCACATGAAATGATGTTCGATAACCCGGCCTGAAGGATGAACGCAAGCTGCTTCCACAACCATTAGCCCGGGCTTGCCGGCAGCGCGGGCGGCATAGTAGTCCAGCATGTTCTGGGTTAGGAGTCCTTTAGCGTCGGCGAGGTTGGAACCCATGGAGGGCATTACCACTCTATTGGGCAGCTCGACGTCGCCAACTTTCAGAGACGAGAACAAACGCCGGTAATCGGACATGCTTTCTCCTCTCACCGGGGGGGGGTGGCGATTCTCGTCAACATGATAGGATGTTAAGCCGCCTTACTGCAAGTAGTGATGGGGCATGCGTAAAATCAACCATGATAATCGGCGGTTGGCCGCATAGGCGCAAGCGTGCGAATGCCGAAACACCGCGGATACGCCTTCCTGCGGCTGTTTGGGTGAAAGGCCTTGCCGGCCTCGGGGGGCTGGGTGTACATTCCTTGGCATGCAAGTTTTTAGCGAACCACCCATCTTGAATGAAGACCAGGCGGTGCAGAGGCTCAAAGAGCTGCCGCGCCCCTGGGCAGCCGAATACCTGGCCATGTACTCCTCGCAGTTGGGGGGTATCGTGACCGAGCCCTGGCTCATGAGCGTGCCCATTGACGACCATATGGTGCACCGCGGCGACGGGGTTTTCGAGGCCACCAAATGCGTGGCCGGCCGCATTTATCAATTCAGGCCGCATTTGGATAGGCTAGGCCGCTCGGCTGCCTCCATTCAATTGGAATTGCCGCTAAGCCGCAACGAGCTGGAAGTTTTGGCTGTGGCCGTGGTGCGCGCGGGGGGCGAGCCTGATCTATGTGAGCCGCGGCCCCGGGGGCTTTACCACCAATCCCTTTGAATGCCCCAAGCCCGGTCTCTACATCGTGGTAAGCCATCTGCATTCCCCACCCAACAAGGCTTACGACTTGGGGGTGCAGATAGGCATCAGTCACGTGCCATCCAAGAGCGGTTTTTTCGCCTCGGTGAAGTCCTGCAATTATTTGCCCAACGTGCTTTTGAAACGGGAGGCAGCGGTTAAAGGTTGGGATTTCGCCATCGGACTCGACGAGCAGGGGCTCATTGCCGAGGGATCCACCGAGAACATCGGAGTGGTGAACCGCGATGGCGTGCTGTGCCTTCCGCTGCCGGTCAACATTCTGGAAGGCACCACGGCGCGCAGGGCCCAGGAACTGGCCCAAGGCATGCTGCGGGAGGGCTTGCTAAAAGGTTTGGAGCACCGGCCCATATCAGTGAGCGATCTGCATGAGGCGGCCGAGGTAATGCTATTCGGCACTACTTTGGACGTGCTGCCGGTCACGCGCATGGAGGGCGAACCTTTGGCCGGCGGAAAACCCGGGCCGGTGGCCAAGGAACTGCTGGAACGCGTTCGCAAAGACATCCTGCACAATCACGCAATGAGCACGCCGGCCCTGGTCTAGATTTTTCGTCTTGGCCTGAAGACGGAACCCCTGCCGGCTAACCCCTAGCTGGTATCAATGCGGCAGCTATGGTGTCTTGATCTGGGCCAGCAGCTTAAAAACAAAAATACAGTAAATTGCTTGCCTCGCGCCTTGAGCGGTGCCATGCTTAGAATCTGGGAATTAATGTGAGCGCCCGCGAAAAGCGGGCCTTTGTCATAACCGCAAGC
Source organism: uncultured Desulfarculaceae bacterium (assembly GCA_964507555.1). Classification (GTDB taxonomy): domain Bacteria; phylum Desulfobacterota; class Desulfarculia; order Desulfarculales; family Desulfarculaceae; genus Desulfocarbo. The sequence continues at coordinate 1,710 of CAZDRW010000012.1, read as the reverse complement.
GACGGCCATGCCATACCGAGCCTTTGATCACATAGAAGCGCGCTGCCCCCGCATGGGGCATCAGATCAACTTCGGCTATTGCCGCGCCATGGACCAGGGCCTGCCCTGCTCCCACGCCATCAATTGCTTCTACTACTCATTTCCGGTGGAAGAGTATTTCCGCAGGGTGCTGAAGGAAGAAACCTTTGCCCGCATCTTCCTGGCGGAAAAGCCTGGCCGTTATGAGTCGTTTTTAAAGACGGTCTTCGAAGCCAAGGACCGGGTGGTGGCCAGCGAGCCCGATTCCGGCGATACAGATCAATAGACTCCCGCGATTGACATTGCCCTAACCGGTTTGCCAGACTGCACCAAGCATCCGTTGGTTTTCAGCGCGGTACTTGCATTGGTGGAGAAGGGTTATGTCAAGGTATCCCAACAGCCTCAGCCGGCGTTCCTTTGTAAAGCTGCTGGCCGCCGCCGGGGCGGCTGCCTTATTGCCCCCCTTGATGCCTCGCGCCGCTCAAGCCGCCCTAGGCCAGGCCTTGCTGGTTTCGGATATCCATTTCAATCCTTTTTTTGATGCGGCTCTGGTGCCGAGCCTGATCGCGTCGCCAGCCTATCAATGGGACGCAATCCTTGCCTCCTCGCAGGACAAGCGCCTTGGCTGCTATGGCCAGGAGACCAACTACAATCTTTTGGATTACGGCTTCAAGGCAATGAAGGCAGCTTGCCCTCAACCTAACTGCATCATCTACACCGGCGACCTGCCTTGCCACGGCGTTTGGGACACATTTTTAAACTTCAGTTCTGATCTGGTGAAGCGCGACCTCTTCCTAACCAAGTTGGTGGAGTTCATGGGGCTTAAGTTCAAAGCCGCCTTTCCCGGCACGCCGGTATATTTCGCTTTGGGCAACAACGATTCTTTTTGCGCTGATTACCAGATCACCCAGCGGGGGACCTACCTGCATTCCACCGCCCTGCCCTTCTCCCGCTATTTTTTGAATGAGCCCCAACCGTCCGCCGGGTTTTTACGGGACTACCGGAACCTGGGTTGCTATAACCTGGCCGGGCCGGTGCCGGGTTTGCGGGTTATAGCCATCAACAGCAACTATCTCAGCAACCATTGGTCCTGCCAGTGCTGCCAGGGCGCTCCCGGCGATCCGGCCAGCGAGCAGTTGGACTGGTTGGAAGCCCAGCTTACTGCGGCAGCCGCTGGCGGCCAGGCGGTGTGGCTTTTGACGCACATACCGCCTGGGATCAACGCCTTCAATACGGCCAACCTGGTGGGCCCCGACGGCAAGCTGCATTCGGCCAAGATGGATCTAAAGGACGCCTACAATTCCCGGCTACTGTCCATCATGCGGGGCCATGCGGATGTGTTGCGGGCCGGGTTCGCCGGCCACACCCACATGGATCATTTCCGGGCCATTGCCAAGGGGCGGGAAGCGGCGGCCATGCTGCGCATAACCCCGGCCCTGAATGCCCTGTTTGGCGGCAATCCAGCCTTTCAGGTACTCAGCTACGGCCAAAGCGATTTCGCCCCGTTGGATCTGGTTACCTATTACCTGGACCTGGAGTCAGCCCCGGATTTGCCCGGACCGGGCGAGGGGGATGACGGCAGCCGGCTGCAGTACCCCTTCTGGCACTGGGAATACGGATTTACGAGCGCCTACGGGATCAAGGACCTGCGCCCGGAAGCGCTTTTGTCCCTGAGCCAGACCATGTTGAGCG
>CAZDRW010000011.1:0-18774 GCA_964507555.1 uncultured Desulfarculaceae bacterium | reverse complement strand
ACTGGACGTGGTGGGCCGCCTTTTGCTCTACACCTTGCCCTATTTCTTCGTGTTCACCGTGCCCATGGCCACCCTTTTGGCGGTTCTTCTGGCTTTTTTACGCCTGAGTTCGGACAATGAAGTGACCGCGCTCAAGGCGGCGGGGGTGGGGCTGCATCAGCTTTTGCCGCCGGTGGCGGCCATAGCCTTCATCGCCTGGCTCCTGGCCAGCGTCTTGGCCCTCTGGGGCTTGCCTTGGGGCAACCATAATTTCGAGAACCTGATTTTCAAGGTGGCCCAGTCCAAGGCCGACCTGGCCCTCAAGGAACGGGTTTTCCTGGACTCCTTCAAAAAGCTGGTGATCTACATCAACCGCCTGCCCGGCGGCGGGATTATGCGCGACGTGTTCATTGTTGACGAGCGCGACCCCGCCAGGGTGAACACCATCGTGGCCAAGCGCGGCAAGCTGTTTCCCGCCCAAAATGGCCGCATCACCATGCGGCTTTATGATGGCACCATCCACGGTGTGAGCCAGGATCTGAAAAAGGCCCAGACCGCCGAGTTCGAGACCTATGACATCAGCTTGGACGCCAGCAACTTCATGAGCGCGCGGCGCACCGATAAGCATGAAAAGGAAATGTACCTGGACGAACTCCTGGCCCAGATGCAAAAGCTGCCGCCGGGCAGCAAGAAGCGCTACCTGGTCCAGATGGAGCTGCACAAGAAGTTCTCCCTGCCGTTCGCCTGCTTCGTGTTATCCCTGATCGCGCTCCCCCTGGGCACCCACTCCCGCAGCGGGCGTTCCTGGGGGGTGTCGGTGGCCTTGGGCGTGTTCCTGCTTTATTACTTCATGCTTTCGGCCGCCTGGTCTTTCGGCGAAAGCGGGTTGTATCCGCCGGTGGTCGGCATGTGGATGCCGAATCTGCTCTTCGGTCTTCTGGGGGTGCTGATGTTCCGCCGGGAACTCAACGAGGCGCCCATTCCCATTCTGGACAACCTGGACGCCTTGCCAGCCTGGATCGCCCGTCTGAAAAGCCGCGGCCGCATGCACGAGGAGGGTTAGGCCGTGCGCATTTTAGCCCTATACGTGGCGCGCGAGTTTCTCAAGCACTTCGCATTTTTGATGGTGGCCTTCGTGGCCATTTACACCATGTTCGACTTCATCGAGAAGGTGGACAATTTTCAGGAGGCCGGACTGAGCTGGGCCACCATGCTCACCTTCTTCATGCTGCAACTGCCCGAGATAATCACCCTCCTGATGCCGCTGTCGGTTTTGATGGCCACGGTCATCACTTTAGCGCTCATGAGCAAGCGCAACGAAATCGTGGCCATTAAGTCTTCGGGCGTGAGCCTGCTGCGCTACGCCTTGCCCATCCTGCTGCTTTCGCTGTCCTTCACCCTGGCGCTGGCGCTATTGAACGAGACCGTGGTGCCGCGCACCAAAGCCCAGACCAACTATATCTGGGATGCGCTGGTGGAAAAGCGGCCGGGCCGCTTGGTGCACGAGGAGGCCTTTTGGTACAAGGGCCAGAACTCTATCTACCGCGTGGGCTTCTATGACGCCGTGGGCCAGACGCTTTCGGATGTGGTGTACTACGCCTTTGACAAGGACTTCAACCTGGCCCTACGGGTGGATGCCCGCCGCATCCGCTACCTCTCCGGGCGCTGGGTGGGTTTTGAAGGGCTTTTGCAAGAGCGCTTGCCCGGGGGCGGCTACTCGGCCAAGACCTTTGAGGAACTGCCGCTCAAGCTGCCGGAGCTGCCCAGCGATTTCAGTCAATTGTCCAAACCTTCCGAGGAGATGACTTTTGTGGAGCTGGCCCGCTATCTGGACCGCATAGAGCGCGAGGGCTATGATGCCAGGCGCTACCGGGTGGATCTGCAGGCCCGCATCGCCTATCCCTTCGTATGCTTTATCATGGCGCTTTTGGGGGTTCCCCTGGCGCTCATCAGCGACCGGGGCCGCGTGGGCGGCTCCTTGGCGCCGGCGGTGATAATCGGCATGGGCGCGGCGCTCATTTATTGGGTGAGCTTTTCCTATGCGCGCAGCATTTTCGGTTATTCCGGCGTGCTGCCGCCTTATGTGGCGGTATGGCTTTCCAACCTGGTGTTCGCCATGGCGGGATTATGGCTCATGACCAATGTCCGGCAATAATTCAGGGCGCCGGCGTCATTAAACTTTCCTTTGCCGCAAGATTCCCGCAAACTTAAAAGTAGGCCCCCAAAGCTATATGCTTCTGCTTGCCCGCATCCCGGCGTCTTCAAGCCTTTATGCCGGTCCGTCGATGGGCAAACTCAGCGAGGGAAGCCATGTCCGCCCGGTCCATGGGAATAAAAGAGGCGGTGTCCGATCTGGCGCCGCATGATCACGCCTGTCTATTGTTTTCCAACCCCAGGCGCTGGCACGACTTTGTGATCGGTTTTCTGCTAAAGGGAGTGGCCCGGAGGGAAAGATGCCTGTACATCACTGCGCTGCACGGGCCCGATCTCATGTGCCGCATGCTGGCCGAAGCCAATCCGGAGTTGAAGACCGCCCTGGCCAGCAAACAGCTTTTGGTGGTGCATTTCAGCCAGGCCTACACCCCGCAGGGAGTGTTCGAGCCGGAAGAGACCTTGCTTAACCTGGCCAGAACCCTAAACAAGGCCTTGCAATTGGGCTATAGGGGCCTGCGCGTGACCGGCGAGATGCACTGGGCCTCCTACCGGCCGCCGGGCTACACCCGCCTGGCCGAGTACGAGGCCATGCTGAATCCCTTTTTCGAAGAGCAGCCCTGCCTGGCGGTTTGCCAATACGACCGGGCCCTTTTCGCTCCCAATCTATTGGAAGAAATAACCGGTCTGCACCATTGGCTGATTGAGGCCTAGCACGCCTTAGGGCTAGCGGCCCCCGCCCAGGCGGTCGTTCAGGTATTCCATACGATTGGTGTAATACTTGTCATCCGGCTGCAGGCGCACCGCCTTTTCAATGTCAGCCAGCGCCTGGGGCAGCTTGCCTTTTCTCTCATAGGCAAACGAGCGGTTGTAATAGGCTTCGGCGTAGTCGGGCTTTATCTTGATGGCCTGCTTGAAGTCCTTCATGGCCTTGGCGGTCTGGTTCTGGTCGTCATAGGCGCTGCCCCGGTTGTTGTAGGCCACGGCCAGGTTGGTCGGATCCAATTGGCCCGACTTTATGGCCTGGGTGTAGAGCTTGACGGCCTTCTTGAATTTCTGGGCCTGGGCCGCGGCGTTGCCGGCGGATATGTCTTCCTTGGGGCCGGCCAGGACCGGGGCGGCTATGATAAGGGCGGCGCAGACAATGGTAAAAATGCAGGCGAGGCGGCGGGCGGTCTTCATAACAAACCCTCCCAGGGCGGATGGCGTTGATCTGATGGTCCGCGGGGCCGCAAAAAGCCTCCGCGATTTTCCCTAGCATACCACAAGGCCGGGCTCCCGGAAGCAGGGGGGCTACGGAATTGGGCCGCCAGGGAGGCTCTGACGGCCCGTCAATTTTTAAGTTGGGCCGGGGAGCGGCGGGGCGTCTGAATGCTTGGTTTGGGCGCGGGGCGGATCTAGCCTTTTAGGTGCCCGGCCTTAAGGCCTTCCAATGGATGCCCATACGGCGGGCATGATTAAAGGGCCATGGCCAAGTCGCGTCCCAAAAGGCTTTGCAGATTGTGCAAGAGGTCTGTTAGGCCAAAGGGCTTTTGCATGAAGCCGCTGGCCAGGGCTTGCATATCAAGGGGAAGCGCCTCCCGCGGATCAAAGCCCGAGGTGATCACCACCTTGGCCTCGCGGTCCATTTCCAGGAGCTTGCAAAGGCATTCACGGCCGTCCATTTCCGGCAGGCCCAGGTCCAGGAGCACCAAGTCGAAGCCCGCTCCCTGTCCGCGCTCCTTGGCATAGGCCTCCAGGGCCGAGAACCCGTCCGCGGCCTGGCTCACCAGGAGACCGCAGCCCTCAAGCACCTTGACCACCATGCTCCGGTATTGGATGTCATCGTCCACCACCAGCACCCTGGAGCAGGGGGGGCGCGTGGTTTGAACTCTTTTAGGCAGGCACATGGGCAGTTCCCCCATTTTGTGATGAACCCGGGACCGCCGCGATGGCGCTCTCCGGCATTATGGCTTGTTTGCGCGGCCAAGGGCGCCGCCTGATGCGGCGGCGGCGCCTGGCCCTGCGCCAGCAAAAAATCCCCCAACTCAGCTAAGCCGCCCGGGCCAACTCCGCCATTTCCGCGTCGCCCAACACCTTGGCGATGTCCAACAGGATTTTTACGCCAGTGCCGGACTTGGCCATGCCCAGGATGTATTTGGTGTCCAGATCGATCCCGAAACTTGGGGTGTCTTCCACATCATCTTCTTTGATGTTGGCAACCTCGTTGACCCTATCCACCACCAGCCCCAGGGAGATTTCGCCTGCGGGACCGGGCACCTCCACCACGATGATGCAGGTGCGCTCGTCATAGTCCACCGCCTCCAGGCCGAAGCGCAGACGCAGGTCTATGACCGGGATCACCTTGCCCCGTAAATTGATCACCCCTTTTACAAAAGCCGGCGTTTTGGGGATGGGAGTTACGGTCATCATCCCGATGATTTCTTTGACATCGAGGATGGCGATGCCATACTCCTCCTCCCGCAGGTGGAAAGTGAGGTAGGTGCCTTGCTTTTGAGCGGCGGTTCGATCCTGCGAAGCTTGACGGCTTGCCATGCGTGCCTCCTAGAGCCAGCTGGACCCCAACCATAAATACCGGCCGGGTCCTTGCGAAAAAGTTGGACGATTTTGCGGCGTTCGGCCCAAACCGGTTTCGCGGCCTGCTTGAGCCCTGGTGGCAGGCAAGACCTTGCGCGCCTTTATCACCCCAGTTGCTTGGTTTTACGATCTATTTGCCGTTGAACTATATGTATTGCAACCGTGATGCCAAGAAACCGCAACTGTGATGCCAAGAAGAAGTTTTGCGGCTCTGGCGGAAAAACCCAGTTAATTTAATGGTTTTAATAGGGGGGGGATCGTTACGGGATGGGCGGTGGGGCTGGTTGAGAGCCCCTAAACCTGTCATGCGCGGCTAGATTTGTCCTGTTTGGCATGACAAAAACGCCGACCGCCTCATGGCGGCCGGCGTTTTATAAAAAGTTGCGGCAGGGCCGAAGGCCGAAGTCTGCTAAAGCCGGCCCGGCTTTAGGCTAGGCCTTGGGCAGCGAGGTTTCCAGGGCCTTCTTTATCTTGTTTTTCAACTCGGTTAAATCAAAGGATTTGATCACGTAAAAATCGGCCGCGATGGATTTCATGTCTTCCTTGAAGGTGTCGTAGGCCGTGCAGAGAATCACCGGCAGGTCGTAATACTTGTTGCGGATGTCCTGCAATAGGTCCAGGCCGTTGTAGTCCACCATCTTGATGTCCAGAATCACCAGGTCCGGCTTCTCTTTTTCGATCAACTCCAGGAGCCCGTCGCCCGAGTCTTTGGTAATGACCTCAAAGCCGTCGTCGGCCAGCTCCTCGGAGTAGAGAAACCGGATATGCTCCTCATCATCGACGATTAAAATCTTGGCCATGCAATTCCTCCGTGGAGCTTATGCGTCCCAGCGTTCGAGAAGGTATGGTTTGGTTTCCTCGAAGACCATGCATTCGTTTTCAATGAATTCCTCTGCCTGTTGCACGCTCATGCGCTCCGTCTTGCGCACGAATGAAAGGGTCTTGCCGAAATAGAGCGGAATCAGGGAGCTTAGCAAGTCCGCTTCGGCCACCACCTGATCGCGGTAGGCCACCGCATAGTCGAACAGGAGCTTGGCCCACAGCTGGACCGGAAACTCGAACTGCTCGGAGGGCAGTTGCCCGATTTCGTCCACTTTGTTCATTATGGAGGTTGTGAGTATCTTGGTCCAGAGTTCTCGGTGCTGCTTGAAGCCGATCTTGAATTTTTCGGCCAGGGTTTCCTGGCTCACCTTGACCGGCGGCGGCATCTCCACCTCGCCCAGGCCAAAGCCGAAGATGGCGGTGGGCCGTGACCATTTGACCCGCATCCAGTAGCCGGTGCTCTGGGTCATAAGATCGAAGATGGTGCCCACCACTTGACTGAACATGGGCCCCAGGTCGGAGCCAGGGTCCTTGGCCTTGTGGATCTTGGGGCGGCCCATGTAGGCCTGGCAGATGGGCACGTTGTTGTTCATGGCCAGAGTGGTCATCCAGATGTCGATGCCGAAATTGCGCACCGCTTCGCTCCAGGTGGGCGAGGAGAGATAGACCCGGGCCAGATCGCCGGAAAAGCCGAAGTCCCCGCCTATGGGCTGGCGCACCCGGCGGCCGTACAGGGCGCGGGTGAGAGGATAGGCGATGGAATTGGTGATGGTGCCGTCGTATTTATGACGCACGTACAAGGGCGCCACATAGCCGAAGTCGTTGAACAGCGGTTCGCCCAGGTGCTTGATCCACTGGGGAGTGATGGACTTCAAGTCAGCATCCACCACCACCACGGCCTGGGCTTTCAGCTGCACCACCTTGCGGAAAAGGTTGTGGAAGTTGTTTCCCTTTCCCTTGATTCCCGGCGGTGTGGAAAGATAGATCTGGGGAACCCCGGCTGAGTCCGCTCCGAAAAAGGCGTCCTTGGTTCCGTCGTCTGAATTGTTGTCGCAGTTGATCAGTACGCACTTTTTATCGTTAAAGTATCTTTTCAGGCCTTGGGCGGCCTGAACCGTGGGATGGGCTATAAGCTTGGCCTCCCGAAAGGAGGGGATGGCCACTACCATCTCGGCTTCGGTTATATTCTGAGGATTCTCTTCGAATATTTGATCATTCATGGATGCTCCTCACTGGGGCAAACGACCGCAGACATGGTTTAGAAATACTGCATAGCCTATCTAAAGTCAAACCCCCTATAAGGTTGGTGCGCAAAGGTTGACAGGCGTGGCGCATGAATTGCATTATCAAAAGGTTGCGGAGGTAGACGGCATTGGAGCAACCCCGAACCCAAATAGACCTCGCGGGCTCCCCGGCCTCGGTGCCGGGTTTCGCGGTGGGGCACGCCATCTTGCCAGGGCATGACACCGGGGTGAGCGTGGTGCTGTGCCCGCCCGGCACCGTGGCCGGAGCGGAGGTTATGGGCTCGGCGCCGGCCACCCGCCAAATGGACGGCCTCAGTCCCGGCTTCTGGGACGGAGAGGTGCACGCGGTGTGCCTCACCGGCGGGTCGTCTTTCGGCCTGGACGCGGCAGGCGGCGTGGTGACTTGGCTGGAAGAGCAGGGCAGGGGTCTCAAGCTGGGCGAGCTGACTCTGCCCAAGGTGCCCTGCGCCGTGATATTCGATCTGCCGCTCACCAAGGGCCAAGGCCGGCCCGGCCCGGAGCTGGGCTACGCCGCCTGCCAGGCCGCCACTGGAGGCCTCATGGCGCGGGGCTCGGTGGGGGCGGGTTGCGGCGCCACGGTGGGCAAGCTGTACGGCATCAAGCAGGCCATGAAAGGCGGGGTGGGCGGCGCCAGCCTGAGCGCGGGCGAGCTTAGAGTGGGGGCCTTGGCCGTGGTGAACGCCTTCGGCGACATAAGGGATGAAGCCGGCCGCCTGATCGCCGGCGCCCGCACCTCGCCCGAGAGTTTGGAACTGGCCGACACCGCGGCCTGGTTCCTGGCCGGCGGCAGGCGCGCGGCCTTTCAACCGGCCGCCAACACCACCCTGGGCGTGATCGCCACCAACGCCAAGCTGGACAAGAACTCGGCCTGCAAGGTGGCGGCCCTGGCCCACCACGGCCTGGTCAGGGCCGTAAGCCCGGTGCACACCACCTTTGACGGCGACCTGGTCTTCACCCTGGCCTCCGGCCTGGTGGAGGCCGATTTGAACGGCCTGGGCGTCATGGCAGCCCGGGTTTTGCAACTGGCCATTTATGACGCCATAAATGCCGCCCAAGGCCTGCCCGGCCTGCCCGCGGCCCGCGATTTGGCGACTTAGCATTCAGGGGAGGGGTTAGCATGCTAAGGCTGGCAAAAGTGGTTTTAGCTGGAGCACTTATTTTCATGAGCGTCTCGCCGGCCATGGCCCAGCCAGGCTTTTTCCGGGAAATCGGCATGAGCCTTTACGCCAACCAAAGCCTGGACATAGATGCCGGGAAGCTGAATTCGGCCGGGATCAGGCTGGCCCTTATCGCGCCCTTAAGCGACGGAGAAAGAGTAAGGCTGGATTTCCGCCTAGAAGGCCAGCAGGGATTTTTTTGGGGGCATGACCGCGGCGTGGAAATCGCCATGGCTCCGGCCCTAAGGGCCTACTTCAAGTGTTGGACCTTGAGGCCCTATGTGGAGTGCGGCCTGGGGCTCAGCTACCAAAGCCTGGATATCTATGAATTGGGCACGGATTTCAACTTCCTCAGCTTCGCCGGCCTGGGCCTCTCCCTGCCTCTAAGCGATACGGTGCATATCGAGCTTGGCTACCGCCTGCGCCACATATCCAACGCCGGGCTGGATGGCTGCAACCACGGGGTGACCGCCAGCCAGGCCCAGTTGGAGGTGAGCTGGGCCTTCTAGGGTTGCTAAAAGCGGTGGGACGGTTATAGTTTAGGTAAACCCTACTGGCTTGCTCGGGCCTTGGACCCGGAGGCAAAAGGAAGCGTCCCCATGCAGCTGCAAAAACTGGAAACCCTTCCCCTGGCGGGCGGCGGCGCGCCTCCGCCGGGACGCCAGGAGATCTGCTGAGGCACCCAGCACCGGGCCAGGCTGGCCCCCTCCATATTCGAGCAGGACTTCGTGTTGGGTTACAAGGATACGCCCCTGGGCCAGGTGCCCCGGGTGGGGGCGGGCCTTACCGCGTCCGACCGCTGGGGTGGCTGCAAGGTGCGCTGGGGCATCGGGCGCTACGACTACACCGTGGTACCCGGCGTCTACGCCTTGGGCGATCCCCACGCGGACTCGCCGGTTCTGGTCACCGCCAACTACAAGCTTTCTTTTGACGCCCTGCGCCGGGAGCTGGAAGGGATCGACGCCTGGCTTTTTCCCATCGACACCAACGGCATCAACGTGTGGTGCGCCGCGGGCAAGCATACCTTCGGCACCGACACCCTGGTGCAGGCGCTGCGCGCGGCGGACTTGGGCCGCTTGGTCAGCCATCGCCGCTTGATTCTGCCCCAACTGGCCGGACCGGGTGTGGCCGCCCACGAGGTTAAGCGCCAAACCGGCTTCGAGGTCAAGTGGGGCCCGGTGCGGGCGGCCGACATTCCCGCCTTTCTAAAGGACGGCGGCAAGGCCCAGCCCGGCATGCGCCGCATGAATTTCCCCTTTGCCCAGCGCGCGGTGCTGGCGCCCATGGAACTGGTGCCGGCCCTCAAGCTCGGCCTGCCCCTGGGCGCGGCGCTTATGATCGTGGCCGGGCTTCTGGGCGGCGGTCCTTTTGCCAAGGAGGCCTTGGGGCCGGGTCTTTTCATGGCCGGGGCCATTGTGTGGGCCGCGGTGGCGGGGGCAATGGGCGGGCCCTTGTTTCTTCCCTGGCTGCCGGGCCGGGCTTTCAGCGCCAAGGGCGCGGGCCTGGGCCTGGCCGCGGCCGGAGTTTATCTGGCGCTTTATAGGGCCGAGCCGCTCCTTGGCTGGGCCGGGTTGGCTGTGATTCTAGCGGTGTGCTCCTTTGTGGTAATGAACTTCACCGGCGCTTCAACCTATACTTCACTCTCCGGGGTGAAAAAGGAAATGCGCCGGGCGGTGCCCCTGCAGATCGCGAGTGTGGTCTTGGGCCTGATCTTGTGGTTCTGGGCAATTTGGACCTAAGGGGGTAATTATGCAATTAGCTTATCTTCCCAACGTGAGCACCTTGGCCCTGGACGCGGATAAGTGCGTGGGCTGCGGTTCCTGCCTGCCGGTGTGCCCCCATCAGATACTTTTGCTGTCCGATGGCAAGATCGCCTGCCTGGACCGCGACGCCTGCATGGAATGCGGCGCCTGCGCCATGAACTGCCCCACCGGCGCCATCGCGGTGGAGGCCGGGGTGGGTTGCGCCGCCGCGGTGATCCTGAGCGCCTTTAGCAGCGACAAGCAGATCTGCTGCTAAAGTCGTATCTGGCCCTTGCGGATTAAGCTCGCTTCTCCATGGCCGGTTCTCCTTCGCCCAAACGCAGGACGTATTCGTCCTTAATGCCGGAGAACAGGCTCCAGTGCTTGGCCACCGCCGCCTTGGGGTCCTTGGCGTAATCCGCCGCGAATTCCACGTGGGCCTCGCAGGCCTTGATCAGAGAGCCCGTGGCCGAGATCTGGCGAAAATCGTTGGAAAGCTCCGGGTCATCGGCGAACATGGCTTCGATCTTTTCCTTGTCAGGATGATCGCCCGCCACCCGGACCTTGCCTTCACGGTCGCTGGTCAGCTCCAGGGTCCTAGTGGCGTCCAGGCCCGCGGCGTTTAGGCGGTTGCGCACCTCGGATTGAAAAGCGGCAGATTTTTCCCGGAAAAAACCGCGCATTTCATCCAGGGTTATGACTCCGTCGGCCTCGATTTCTTCGGAAAACAAGGGGGGCAGTTTGCTTAAAAGCTTGCCGGCCGGCGAAAGGCTGACCTGGTCCGTTTGGGTTTGTGTCTCGTTTTTGTCAACAATTTGCAGATCATCGCCGCCTTGGTCTTGCTTGGGCTTAACGGTTTGGCAATAGGCGGGCAGATAGGCTTGGGGCAGGCTTTGCACGGGCATGGGCTTTTCTCCTTTTGCGTTTTTCAGGCGCTGGAGAAAAGCAGCAAGACGGGTGCCAAGTCCGGGCCTGGGGAATTTTACATAGTTCCGCGCCGATGCACATTGCTGTCTGTGCGGACCACCGGGGGCGGCGGGGGTTAGCTTGGGTCTTTAGGCAGGTCTTTTTCCAGGGCCAGGAAGTCGTCGTCCAGATCATTGAGGAGCTTCTCGGCCTGGCCCAGCTTCCAGGAGTCGATGCCCTCCTCGATCTGGCGGCGCAGGTCCACGATGCCCTGGCCGTGCAGGCCGATGGCCTGGCTTACCCCGGGGTCCAGATCTTTTTGCTGGCTTAGGTGCACCAAATGATGCACCAGGTCGTAGAGCGGAGGCTTGGGCTCGGCCTCGGCCAAATCCGGGTCCAGGCCGCAGAACAGGCCATATAGCCGGGGGAAGTCCTTGGCCAGGCCCTTTTCATAGACCGGCTCCACCCGCACCCGAATTTGTTGAAAGCGGCTCATAAACGGCCTCCTTAAATTTCGCCCCGTAAAATCTTGTCCACCACCAGCCTCCGCACGTCCAGGCCGGCCTGGCCGGGCCCCTTGTGGCCGTACTTCATGTTGAACTCCAAAAGCAGGGGCTTAGAGTCCACCATCGCCACGTCCACCCCCACGTCGTCCAGGTTGCAGACCCGGGCCGCCTCCACGGCCAGCTCCACGGCATCCTTGGGCACGTCATTGAAATCCACTTGCCCGCCCTGGGCCACGTTAGTACGGAAGTTGCCGGGAATCGACCAGCGCCAATAGCAGCACACCGGCTCGAAGCCCACGCATAGGATGCGCAAGTCGCGCTCCAGGGGCAGGTACTCCTGGATATAGGCCGGCTGGTTTTGGGCCAGGTAGGCATCCAGGTCCGCTTGGCCCTTAATCAGGAACACCCCCAGGCCCCCGGCCGAGGCCCGCGGCGTCTTGGCCACAAAGGGAAAGTTGAAGTGATCGAGGATTTCCCCGCGCTGGCGGCCGTAGAACACCCGGGTGCGGGGGTGGGGTAGGCCGGCCATCTCCAGCATGATGGTCTGCTTGATCTTGTCGCCCTCCAGGATATGACTCTCCAAAGAGGGGAAGATGCGCTTGCCCAGAACCTTGAGCTGGGCGGCGAAGGCCACGGTGGGGTAGTACACGGTGCGGGCCTGATCCATGAGCGCCCGATGCGCCGCCGGATAGTCGCTGAGGTTGGGCCGCACTCCCAGGGTGAGGATCTCGGGAAAGCGGGCCAGGCGGGCGCCGATGGCAAGGGGCTGGGGCACGGCTTAAAACTCCATGAGGTTTCGCACGAAGTTGGCGATCACCGGCCGCTCCTGCCAGCCCTGCTTTTTGTAGAACTCGCGTTGGTAGGATTCCCGATCGCGTAAGGTAATTAGCATGAGCCTTGCGCAGCCCCGCTCCTGGGCCGTGTCTTCCAGGTGCCTCAAGAGCTGCTGCCCCACGCCCTGGCCGCGGGCGTCTGCGGCCACGAACAGCTCGCTCACATAGGCCTCGGGCCCGGGCATCATGAAGCAGGGCAGAAAATGCATGGCCGCGTAGCCCAGCACCTGGCCCTGGCCGTCTTCAGCCACCAAGGCCAAGTGGCTGTCATCCGCCTGGCTCTCTTGCAGACGCTGGGCCATGGCGCTCTCAATCCGCGAGGGGTCGGCCTCGCGGATCCAATTGAGCCAGTCCAGATCGCGCCACAAGGCAACTATGGCGCCTAGATCTTCCCTCCGCGCCGGGCGTATGGTGAGTTCCGCGGACATGGGGCTCCTATCTGGGAAAGAGACCGAGACGGAGTCGGCCTATAAGCCGAGTTCTGTTCCGGCTAAAAAGCCGGCGACGACCATTCCTCTAGGACGCCGGTTGCCCGGCGCCTCCAGCGACCTACCCGGAGGCTTCGGGCGGGCAGCCCTCGAACGCCTCCCTATTTGGTCTTGCACCGGATGGGGTTTGCCTAGCCACGGGCGTCACCGTCCGTGCTGGTGAGCTCTTACCTCACCGTTTCACCCTTACCGCCCCCTTGGGGGACGGCGGTTTGTTTTCTGTGGCACTGTCCATGGGGTCGCCCCCCCTGGCCGTTAGCCAGCATCCCGCCCTTTGGTGCTCGGACTTTCCTCCCGCTCTATCGCTAAAGCCGGCGGCCGTCCAGCCGGCTCCGTCTCGGCAAAATCTTTATCGGCGCTAAGCGGCCCGTCGCATTCATCACAATGAATATAGTACTTTTATCGGCCTGATGCTTGGCGCAGGTTCAACCGTAGCAAATTATATAACGGGACCCGGTCAAGGTCCCGTTCTTTAAATGACGAATTGTCCTAAACCGGGGATGGGGCTAGGCCTTGCCCATGCCATGATCCATGGCCTCATTGGCCAGGCTGTCGGCCGCGCGGTTCAGTTCGCGCCGCACATGCACGATATTCACGCGGTCAAAGGCCAGCAACAGGTTCCGGGCCTCTTGGTAAAGCGGCTTTAGGTGGGGGCTTTTCACTTTGTATTGACCGTTCAGCTGGCGCACGATCAATTCGGAATCCAGGCGCACTTCCAGGCTGGCGGTGCCTTGCTCCCGGGCGGCCTTTAGCCCCAAGAGGAGCCCCTGGTATTCGGCCACGTTGTTGGTGGTGTTGCCCAGAAACTTGTTGAGGCTTGCCACCACCTCCCCGCTGGGCAGGCTTAAGACCGCGCCGCAGCCAGCAGGGCCCGGGTTTCCCCGGGACCCGCCGTCGGCGTTAAGGATCAATTCAGCAGGGGCGGAACTCACTCTGCGTCCTCGGAATTTTCCGAATCGGCCCAATAGATGATACGGCTGCAGGAGGGGCAGGACATGAGCTTGTCGCCGCGCAGCAGTTCGTTGAACTGCTGGGGCGGGAGCTGGATACGGCAGACCAGGCAGGTGCCCTGGCTCACTCCGGCCAGGGCCAGGCCCTGGCGGCGGGCGCGGATGAAATCATATTGTTCCATGAGCTTTTGTTCGATTCCATCGCACAGGCCGGTGCGGTCCTTGCTAAGCCGCTTGATTTCCCGGTCGGCCTCCTTGATCCGGGTCTCCAACTGGCCGCGTTCTCCCTTGGCGCCGGCCTGGAATTCCTTGAGCTCGGTTTCGGCCTTGTTCTTTTGGGTCTCCAAGGCCTCATGGCGCTCCATGAGTTCCAAGAGAGCGTCGTCGTTGCTCTTCAGCGCGTCCTTGCCCTCTTCAATCTCGGCGCTGGCAGCGCGGTATTCCTTTTGGCTCTTGGATCCCATCAGCCGGTTCTCCGCCTTGCGCAGCCGCGTGCGGAGCTTCTCGTTTTCGGTCTCCAGATCCTTGCGCCGTTTGGAGACCTCGTCCGATTCGGCCTGCACTTTGGTCAATAGCGCGCTCAGGCGTTCTTCCTCAAGGCTGAGTTCTTCTAAACGGCCGGGAATGGCGTCGCGTTCGCTCTGCAAATCAAAAAGGACTTTGTCCACGACTTGCAGCCGGATTAGAAGTTGCAGTTGTTCTATCAAGGTTAACCTCCTCACCTAGCCAAGACTGAGGCGCCAGGGGTCGGCGCCAGCGGTCCAGGGTGCTATCTCGCAAAAAAGCCCGGCTTTCTCGAGCATCTCGCTCAGGCGCCGGGCCCATGGTTCGATTATTACGGCCTCGGTTTGATAGTGGCCCAAGGCGGCCACGCAGAGGCCCAGGTCGCCCGCCTGCTCCCAGGCGTGGTAGTGGACCTCGCCGGTTATGAGAACTTGGGCGCCGGCCGCCGCGGCTTGGGGCAAGAGATCCCCGCCCGAGCCGCCCACCACAGCCACCCGCTCAACCTTTTTGGGCAGCGGGCCGGTCACCTGCGCCGCCGGGGCCCCCAATTCCTTGGCCGCGGCAGCGATGAATTCCTCGCCGTTCCGTGGTTTCGGCAAGCGTCCCACCCGGCCCAGGCCGAAACCGGCGGGCGACTGCTTGAGGGGATAGAGATCAAAGGCCGGCTCCTCGTAGGGGTGGGCGTTTTTAAGCGCCTGCAATACCCGGCCGGCCGCGGCAAGGGGCAACAGCGTTTCCAGACGCTCCTCGCGCACGCTTTCCTTTTGCCCCGGCTGGCCCGCATAAGGCTTGCCGTCCAGCGGAGCCAGGAAGCTGCCTGTGCCGGGCGCATGGAAGGCGCAGTCGCGGTAGGCGCCGATGCGGCCCGCGCCGGCGGCGAACAGGGCGTCGGCCACCGCCGGCAAATGATCCGGCGGCACGAATACCGCAAGCTTGGCCAAGCCTTGTTCCGTGGCCGCCACCAGAGGTTTGGTGTCGATAAGGCCCAAGCGCCGGGCCAAGGCGTCGTTCACTCCGTCCGGGGCCGAGTCCAGATTGGTGTGGGCGGCAAACAGGGCCAAGCCGCCGGAGGCGGCTTTAAGCAAACGGGCGGTGGCCGGGTTGTCCAAGCGCAGGTCTTGAAGGGGTTTGAACAAGGGAGGATGGTGGGTGAGCAGCAGGGAAACCCCGGCCTTGAGGGCCTGGTCCAGAAGGCCTCCGTTTAGTTCCAGAGCCACCCAGATCAGGCCGGCCTCGACCGCGGGATCTCCCAGCAAAAGCCCCACCCGGTCCCATTCCTCCGCGGTCCAGGCCGGAGCCCATTGCTCCATCGCCTGCATCACGTCGCTCACCCGGGCTGTTTTATGCGCTTCTACCATGGCCTCAATAAAGCGGGCGCCTCTTGCTAGAGAGGCGCCCGGAGTCTGGCGGTGGTTGCCGGTCGTTTGGTAAGCGCACCATCCGACCTTTTGGCATCCACGAACATGTGCCGTCTCCTAATCAATTATGGTGGGCCCACCTGGCTTCGAACCAGGGACGATCCGGTTATGAGCCGGAGGCTCTACCAAGCTGAGCTATGGGCCCGTGAAAAGCAAGTGTTGATTATCCCCAGGCTGGGCTGATCTGTCAAGCAGTTGGGGCAAAGCAGCCAGCGTCGACCAGCATTTGCTTTGCTTGGCCCATCGCCTAACGTACAATTAGGCTAGTCGGCCCAGAAGAGGAGCAGCCAGGTTGAGCAAGGTTTTGCTCATAACCAATGAAGAACCCTTGCGCCAGCTCTTTGGGGAAATCCTGCAAAGCGAAGGCCACCAAGTCACCACGGCCGAGGACGATGCAACAGCCCGCGCCGCCCTGGCCTCCCGCGATTGCGACCTGATTCTGGCCGACATCGCGCTGATGGGCTCCAGCGAGATGGAGCTCCTGCGCGAGATCAAGCAAGGCGGCCTCACCGCCCCGGTGGTGATGATAGCCGGCCAGCCTTCGCTGGAGACAGCCTCCCAGGCCATGCGGCTGGGAGCCTATGATTATGTGGCCAAGCCGGTGCGCAGAGAGGCCCTAATCAAGGCGGTGAGCCAGGCGCTCAGGCATAAGGCGCTCTTGGAGGAAAAGGGCAGGTTGCAGGCGGAGTCCCAGCGCTATTCCTCCCACCTGGAGGCCATCTTCCGCAGCGTCAGCGAGGGGATCGTGGCGGTGGACACCGGGCTGCGCGTATCCCAAGCCAACCAGGCGGCCGAGGCCATCTGCGGGTTCTCGGGCCAGGACGCCATAGGGCGCAGCTGGGGCGAGCTCAAGACCGATTGCTCGGGGGCCTGCCGCAAGGTGCTGAGCTTGGCCTTGCAGGGGCGGGTGCCGGTCAAGGGCCAGCGCTTGACCTGCTGGCAGGACGCGGGACGCCAGCAGCTAGTGATCGCCAACGCCACCCCGCTGCAGGATCAAGCCGGCCGCCACATGGGCGCGGTGCTGGTGTTGCGGGACATCAGCCGCCTGGTCCAGCTGGAGCGCGAGTTGGAGGAACGCCGGGCCTTTCACCGCCTGGTGGGCGCCTCGCCCGCCATGCAGCGGGTGTACAGCCTGATGGATGATCTGGCCGATACCGACGCCACCGCCTTGATCACCGGCGAGAGCGGCACCGGCAAGGAACTGGTGGCCGAAGCCCTGCACTACAGCGGCCCGCGCCGCGAGAAGCCGCTGGTCAAGGTAAGCTGCTCGGCCTTGGCCGAGAACCTATTGGAGAGCGAGCTCTTTGGCCATGTGCGGGGAGCCTTCACCGGCGCCTACAAAGACAAGACGGGCCGCTTCGAACTGGCCCACGGCGGCAGCCTCCTCTTGGACGAAGTGGGCGACATCTCTCCGCGCATTCAGCTCAAACTTTTGCGGGCCTTGCAGGAAAAGGAATTCGAGCGCGTGGGCGAATCGCGCACCAGGCGGGTGGACGTGCGCATAATCGCCTGCACCAACCAGGACCTGAAGGCCAAGGTGGCGCGCGGCGAGTTCCGCCAGGATTTGTATTACCGGCTGAAAGTGGTTGAGGTGAGCCTGCCGCCCTTAAGGGACCGGCCCGGCGACATATCCCTGCTCAGCCAGCATTTCCTGGTTAAGTTCCGCCTGCAGTACAACAAGAGCATCTCGGGCCTTTCGCCGGGAGCCATGGAGATACTTTTGAACCATTCCTGGCCGGGCAACGTGCGCGAACTGGAGCATGCCTTGGAGCACGCGGTGGTGCTGTGCCGGGAAAATATTCTGGAGGCCCGGCATCTGCCGCCCGAGTTGCGCCTGGAAAAGAGGAGTTTGCCCCGCTCGCCGCAAGACCGCCTGCGCTCCGAGCGCCGAGAATTACAGCTTGCCCTGGAAAATTGCCGCTGGAACAAGGCGCGCGCTGCCCGCGAGCTGGGCATTAGCCGTCAGACTCTTTACCGCCGTATAAAGCGCTATGGGCTGGCTTAATGTTGCATAAGTGTCACACTGTTACATTATGTATCGGTCAATTGTGGCACGAATGCCACACTTCTATTGCCCCTGCCGCCGCCCCGTTTGGGACCTAACCTTGCAACACAATGAATTAAATTAAAAAAATGCTAAACAATCATATTGTTAACTTGTGGCACACTATTTGTATGGTTTAAAATAGAACATAAAGAATTGGCTGGCTTGAATGGCAACTTATAAAAACGCAGTTCAGGCAGGAGGTCATTAGTCGCATAAGAGCCGGGGGCGGAGCCGATGAGCGCCGCCTCGTCCCAAGGGGACCCATGCAGCAAAGGGGACCTGGGCTCCGGCCGATGAAGCCTCTGGTTGATTGCCATGAACCTTAGCAGCCTGAAGCGTTGCTTTGGTTGCGCGTTATTGTCTGAGTGATTACACTGGTTGCCAGCATCACCACACCAAGGCGGTGATGAAGCCGGGTCAATCATCCGTGAGAACTGTCCCGCACTCGATCGCTATTTAGCGCCGCCCCTTGATCTAGTACCTGTTGGAACTGCCCTGTTGAACATGCCTGCCCCTTGTTAGCAACGAAGAGGTTAATAACCTTTAACGTCCCGTCCAGGCTCTTGGTTTAGAGCCTGCAGGCAAGGGAGGTGGACATGAGTTCCCGTTCAAAGATGAAACTATCGACCAAAATCGTATCGCTTCCGGTGGGTATCGCGGTGGTGATGACCGCAATCCTAGTGCTGCTGCTGCCCTATTTCAGCGACCGCCTTTTTGCCGCCAAGGAACTCAAAACCCGGCATGTGGTAGAGACGGCGGCCAGCCTGATCCAGCACTATGTGGACCTGGCCGCAGCCGGCAAGCTTTCCGAGGCCGATGCCAAGACCCAGGCCATGCAGGCGGTCAAGGCCCTGCGCTACGAGAAAAACGATTATTTCTGGATTAATGATTTCGGGCCCAAGATGATCATGCATCCCATGAAGCCCGCCCTGGACGGCAAGGATCTTTCCGGCAACAAGGACCCCAACGGCAAGCGTTTGTTCGTGGAGATGGTCAAGGTGGCCAGGGAAAAGGGCGCGGGCTTCGTGGATTACATGTGGCCCAAGCCCGGGGCCAGCGAGCCCCAGCCCAAGATTTCCTATGTCCAGGCGGTGCCGGGCTGGAACTGGATCGTGGGCAGCGGCATCTACGTGGACGACGTGCAGGCCGAGATCCGCAAGCTGACTTACAGCATCGGCGGCCTGGCCCTGGCGGTAATGATCATCGCCGTGTTTATCAGCTGGTGGATGGGCCGCAGCATCACCAAGCCGCTCATGAACGCCAGCCACGCGCTCAACGAGGGCGCCGCGGAGATCAACTCGGCCTCCAATAACCTAAGCGACGCCTCCCAGCAACTAGCCCAGGGCTCTTCGGAGCAAGCGGCCTCACTTGAGGAAACCAGCGCCTCTCTGGAAGAGATCACCAGCATGACCAAGAAGAACGCCGACAG
>CAZDRW010000010.1:0-19145 GCA_964507555.1 uncultured Desulfarculaceae bacterium | reverse complement strand
AGGAGCCTGCATGCAAGGCTACATCGACTTGGCCAAGGAACTGGGCATGGCGGATGCGGTTCTTCTGAAGCCGGACCAGGTTTCCATGGACCCCCGGGCGCTCTTGAAATGCCGCTGGGGTTGCGAGGACTTTACCAAGCGCACCCTCAAGTGCTCCACCAGGGAGACCAGCTTTGCCGAACGCCGCGACATGATCCTGAGCTATGGCAACATCCTCATGGTGCACGGCCACGACGCCCATAAGCTGAGCCTGGCGGTGCTGGAGATCGAGCGCCGCGCCTTTCTGGACGGCAACCACTTCGCCTTTGCGTTGCGCTATTGCAAGATTTGCCCCAAATGCGCCCTGGATCAGGGCAAGGACTGCGTGCACCCCGACAAACTGCGCCCCTGCGACCAGGCCTTCGGCATAGACGTGTTCCGCACCGCCCGCGAGGCGGGCTTTCCCCTCCAGGTGCTGCAGCACAAGGACGATCAGCAGAACCGCTACGGCTTCGTGCTCCTGGACTAGGCCTGCTCCCGGGCCCGGCAAGCGCGCCGGCCCCCGTTCAGGCATGGAAGGGAAAAGCGGGCTGCCTGCCGCGGGGCCCGGCGGAAGAGGCAAGGGTCTTATTGCGGACGCCACCCTTTGGGTGCGCAGGAGCGCCAGTGCTTTGACCGGGACCCGTACCAAATTCATACGGCCAAATCAACCCAACCCAATTGTCCGAATCTTGGAGACCACCGCGAAGGGCCGCCTGGCGGCCATTTTAAACCAGTCCTGCCTTCACCCTGCATATCATTTGGCTAATGTTATATTTACGTCCCTAGTGGTCGTTTTACTGCAAGACTCGATCTTGTAAGGATTAAAGACATGGACCGTAAGCATATTCCCATTCTCCTTGCACATGCTGGCTCTGGTTCCTTCATACCAGACACTAGTACATGTTACGTTTGCCAACGAGACGGGGGCGATGTTTCCCAGAACCGCGCCAATAGCCATAGCAAAAAAAACCACCAATACCATGCTGAGCTTCCTCATGATTCCTCCTTTGCAAACCCAGATTATGCGGCCGCCGCCGCGCTTCACCTAATATGCGTTAAGCAGCTATCAATAAATCCAATTAATGTTAATTGGGGATTGTAAAATGCCATTGCTATTGGGGAAATTACATCTTCCCAATGAATTCTTGGCTGCGGAACAATCCGCAGTATTATTGGCCCTGAATGTACATCCTCCCTCACCACAGCCACCGATAGATCCCAAACCATTTAGAGCGGGCTTGATGGTTCCGTTATAATAACTCATGTCCTTTAATGCTACGTTCAAACCAGAGTACGGATTATTAATCTTGATAATTTGCGTGTTCATGTTGCATAGCGTCAGGCAATGGCTATATGTAGCTTGCGAACTTTCCGCGAATACCGGACCGCACAAAGCAGTCAGTAAAATGCATAACGCCAAAATTACTTTCCCCAGAGCCATGACAACAACCTCCGTTTAGTTCAGATTATGCGGCACTCACCGCGCTTTGCCTCTTCCTTGGCCTTTTGATTGCAGGGCTGCGCACTGTCAGGTGATAAGGAATCCGCGCGGCAGCCTTGATGATCCGCACCGCCCGCCAGGCGGGACCGCCCATCCAGGTGCTGCAGAAAAAGGACGATCTGCAAAACCGCTACGGGTTCGTGCTCTTGAACTAAGCGCGCGCCCGCAATGGAAATTCCTACCGACGCCAACCCTCCTAATGACCATGATTAGGCCTTGGTCTTGGCAATAACAATGGCGCTGGCCGCATTCACTACTTGTTTCCAGAAGATTATATTGAGCACCAAGCCAACCAGGATCAGAACAAGCTTAACAAAAGCAACAGCAAAAGCGCCTGCGGGCGGGGCATAATTTAAGACTATCTGCAGGCAGATCAGGATGCATATCACCTGCCCCAAGACTTCCTCGATCTGGGGAGCGGCAATGCCGCGTTGAGCCGCGTAAGCATTCATGTCTATGCTCAACCCCCAGAACGCCTGGAATGGCCAGTAGATGTTAAAAAACGGGATGAATAAGAAGCCTACCGCCTTGCCCGGCGTGGTGCGCGCCTGACCGTCTTGGATGGTGCACCAAAGCATGTAGAGCAAGATGAAGTTAAACACCAGCGCAAACAGATATACCAGCGCGCCCACCACCGCAAAACCTCTTCCTGCGCCGGTAATGGACACGATCGCGCCCAGAACAACAAGACCTAGACCGATGCTGTTGAGAATTACCGCCACCAGCCAGAGCTTGTTTAAGCTGGCGGGGTCTGGCAGCGGATAGATTTTGCGCTGGGCCGGGGCCGGAGGAGCCTTTGGCGCATCCGGCGAAAAAAGCGTTGCCAATTCGCTTTCACCGGCTGGCAGCCAGTCGGCCATGCCTTCTTTCCATACAAAGGTTTCGCGGGAGATATTGCCCGAGGCGATCAAGCCATGGATTTCTTCCTGAGCCAGAGGGCCCTGCCTGTTGTTGCCGGCCATGTAATACCACTGCATTCCACCCTCCTTGAAAATAGCTAACCCCAACCCAGATTGCGCGGCCGCCATGGTTAAAAGTCATTAGCCTTCGGGCGGTAGCGATGAGCGCCGAAACTCTCTTCATAGACGCCCCAAGGCATACTTTTTGTCTTGTTTTCTGGTAATCGTCATAGAAAACCGGGAAGGTATCCCCCCCTTCATAGCAACTAGTGAATAGTAAATTATTCCAAAAGCCCTGTCAATCTTTCATGGTTTTCTGTTTGGCGTGCGCCAGTCACCGGCCTGGTGCGCCTGGATTAATGAAGGTGCCGCCTGCAACCTCCGCCCGAGTTCACTATGGGAACGCACGCAAGCCGCCGCCTTGTTTTTGCGCCGGATCAGATCGGTTCTTTTTACAAATGGCAAAAAAGAAGATTTATCATCGCGCAGGCCGGGTTTGCGGCATAATGGGGGAACTCCGTCGACAATTTAACAGGGGGGAAAAGGCATGCCGCCTTTCCACATCGGGACCGCAACTTTCAAAAGGAGAGTACCGGATGAGGACAAAGGTATTTTGCGTTTTATTGGGGCTGCTATTGGCGCTTCCGGCCATGGCCGCTTTTGCCGCTGAAAAGGACGACCGGCCGCTCAGCGCGGAGGAACTTGCCGAGTTCAAGAGCCAGATTCCCGGCGTGGAGGCTGAGATAAACAGCTTTTTCAATGGCAAGCTGCAACGAAATCCCACGCAAATCGCGCCCGCCAAGTTCCAAAAGTACTTAAAGGCCAAGAAGAAAAGCTCCAGCCCCACCCGCGCCTGCCGCCGGGCCATGAAGTCGGTGACGAGCCAGGGCGAAGCTTACTTGAATAGTCTGACCAGCCAGGGCTGGATACCGGTGGATGATCCCAAGCCCATTATTGATTACAAGTACAAGTTCGGCATCAGCGGATTCAAGTTTTACTGCCGCATCACGGTGAACGCGACGGTATGGTTCATCAAGATGCCCACCCAGGCCAAGTAGAGGCCAAGAGCCCGCGGCCTGGGGGGAGCGGGAAGGCGGGGGAATCTCCGCCGCTGATTCACTTGCCGCCACTCCGTCTCAAGCTTACAGCCCGCTTCCCCCGGGCATTTCCCTTCCCTTGCCAGGCAAACCGGCAACCTCGCGGGTTTTCAGATACCGGGCGGCCTAGCCTGGCAACTCCGGCTTGACCTGCCCTTGACCCGAGTATAGGCTTGCCTCTGCGAGCGAAGCCCCAGCCCCGGCCGGTGGCGGCAATCACGGCAGCAGCCTTTTTACGGAAACAAAGCCATGCAACCTGACAAGTCAAGCCCGCTCTATCCCTTCGCCGCCCTGGTGGGCCAGGAGCAGATGAAGCTGGCGCTTTTAATCAACGTGGTCAACCCCCGGGTGGGCGGCGTCTTGATCCGCGGCGAAAAGGGCACCGCCAAATCCACCGCGGTGCGCGCCCTGGCCCAGCTTCTGCCCCGGCAGACGGTGGTGACCGGCTGCGCCTATTCCTGCGATCCCGAAGACCAAGGCTCCCTGTGCATAGACTGCGCCCGGCGCCTGGCCGCGGGCGAGGAGCTTATCCAGGAGGAGCGCCAGGTGCGGGTGGTGGAACTGCCGGTGGGCGCCACCGAGGACCGGCTCTTGGGCACCCTTGATCTGGAAAGCGCTCTCACTGAGGGCGAGGCCCGTTTCCAGCCCGGCATCCTGGCCGCGGCCAACCGCCAGGTGCTTTACGTGGACGAGGTCAACCTCCTGGACGACCACCTGGTGGACGCGCTTTTGGACGCCGCCGCCATGGGGGTGAACACGGTGGAGCGCGAAGCCATGAGCGTAAGCCACCCCTCGCGCTTCACCCTGGTGGGCACCATGAACCCGGAGGAAGGCGAACTGCGCCCCCAGCTCACCGACCGCTTCGGGCTCTGCGTGCAGGTGACGGGGCTTTCCGACCCCAATCTGCGCCAGGAGGTGATCCGCCGCCGCCTGGCCTACGAGGCGGACCCGGCCGGCTTCGCCACGCTATACGAGGACGAGGGCCGCAACCTGGCCGAGCGCATCGCGCGCGCCAGGGTTTTATTGCCCCGGGTGCAGCACGGGCCGGAGATCCTGGACCGGGTGGTGCAGATCACCCTGGGCCTGGGCGTGGACGGCCACCGCGGCGACCTCACCCTTTTAAAAACCGCCCTGACCATGGCCGCCCTGGAAGAGCGCGCCAGCGTAAGCCTGGCTGACGTGGACCGGGCGGCGCTCTTGGCCCTGCCCCACCGTTTGCGCCGCAGGCCCCTGGCCGAGATGGAGTTCGACCTGGCGGACCGGCTTAAGAGAATCTAGGGCTTGCGGGGTTAAAGGCCAAGGGCGGTTATACGGCGCTCACAGGCCTTCCAGCAAAGGCAGGCTGGGCTCATCCAAGGCCAGGGCCAAACGGTTGCGGCCAGCCTGCTTGGCCTCATACATGGCCCGGTCGGCCCGGCGCATGAGATCGGCCAGGCCTTCGCCCTCCTGGGCCTGGGCCGCGCCCAGGCTGATGGTGACCGAGGCGCTGGCCCCTTGGTCCTTGACCTTCATCGCCGCCACTGACTTGCGCAGCCGCTCGCCCACCAGCTTGGCCCGCTCCAGCTTGCATTCCACCAGACAGGCGGCGAACTCCTCCCCGCCGATGCGGCCCAGGAGATCGCTGTCGCGCAGCACATCCGTGCAGACCTCGGCCAAGCCCTCCAAGACGCGATCGCCCATGGCGTGTCCATATGAGTCGTTCACCCTCTTGAAATGATCCACGTCCAACATGATTAGGCTAAGCGGCGAACTGTAACGTTGCGAGCGGTGCAGTTCCCTTTCGGCCAGCTCCAGGAAATGCCCGCGGTTCAAGAGGCCGGTCAGGTGGTCGATGGTGGCCATGACCCGGAGCGAGTCTTCCAGGCGCTTGCGTTCGGTGATGTCGGTCAAGACCCCCACCGAGCCCACGAGCTCTCCATTCCGGTCCAGCCAAGGCAGGGAATGATCCGCCAGCCAGCGGTGCTGGCCGTCCTTGGTCGATATCAGATAGTCGGCCTTGTACTCGCCGGTCTTGCCGGCCAGACGCGCGCTCAAAATATCCTCGGCCGCCATCTCCTCGGCCGCCGGTCTGGTGATGGATTGTTTTAGGCTCTTGAACCCGATCCGGTTGATCTCCGCGGGGGTGTAGCCGGTAAGGCGCTGGATGGCGGGGCTCAGGTAGTCGTAGGTCATGGTGTCGTAACGCAGGCGGTAGAGGGCGCCGCCGGTGGTCTCGGTCACAAACCTGAGACGCTCCTCGCTTTCCTTGAGACGAGCCTCCACCCCTTTGAGGCGCTGGATTTCGCGCTCAAGCCTGGCCACTTGGGCTTTAAGCTTCTCGCCTTCTTGGGGGGGACGCTCCATCGCGCGACCTACTCCTTTAATTTGGCCTCCAGGTCATTGAGACGCTTCAAGAGCTCTTCCTTAGTGGGTAGGGCGGTGCCGGGCGGGGGGAAGAGCGCGGCGTACTCCGTGGCCTTGCGCTCGAAGGAATCCGCGAAATCCCGGTACAGGGCCCATTCCTTAGACCTGCCCGACCAGCTGGCGATCTGCAAAGCCAGCATGGCCAGGGCCCGGCAAAACGGAGCTCTGGGATCCAGATCCAAGGCCGGCAGGTTGTGGGAGGCCGCCTCGCGCACCACGTCGTCCTCCGGCAAAAAGGCCGCCACCTCCACCAGAAGGCCCAGGTCGTCCCTGGCCCAGCGCACCAACTGGCTGGCGTAGACGAAATCATCCATCAGGCGCACCCGGTTCAGCACCAGCTTGGGACGCCAGCGCTCCACCGCTTTTTGGGCCCGTGCGCCGCCGCCCGGCGTCGCCTCCTCCAGGGCCGCGATGACCTGGGCCATCTGCATGGCGCCGGGACCCCGGCTGCGCGCCTTGTAGGCATTTAGCACCGCCTCGGTCTTGGCGTTGCCGCTGAACAGGCGGGAAAGCGCGCGGAACGCTGCGTTTTTTAGGAAATTGAAGGCGCTCAAAACCGCGGGGCGCTCGGGCAGCATGACCAGGAGCGACACCGGGCTGGTGAGAAAGAAGTCCATCACGGTGATGGCGGTGCCAGCGCCCAAATCCAGCAAAATGAAATCAGCCTCCAGGGCCTTGAGGCCGTGCAGGAGCTTGCGCTTTTTCTGAAAGGAAGGATTGGCGGTGGCCACCACCAGGGCGTCGCCGGGAATGAAACTGAAACGCGGCTCCAGGACGGGATGCACCACCTCGGCCACGCTTACGTCCTTGCCGGTCAGCACCTCGCCCAGGCCCGGCCGGTCGTTGTCCTGCCCCAGTATGTTGTGCAGGTCCGAGCCCCCCAAGTCCGTGTCCACCACGATGGCCCGGTGCTCCAGGCGCGCCAGGGCCAGGCCCAGATTGGCGGTTATAACGCTTTTTCCGATGCCTCCCTTGCCGCCGCCCACCGGCAGCACCACCGCCCCGGCGTCTTTCGGCCTCTTAGTCGCCATGACCGGGGATCACCGCGTGCTTGCTTGGGGAGAGAGACGGGTTCACGCAGCCTCGCCGGCCAAGAGCTCCAAGACGGTGAGCGCCTGGCTGAGGTCCTCGCCGGGGCGCGGCAGCGAACCCGGCGGAATCAGGCGGGCGTGCTCGGCGCCCTCGCCCACCTCCTCGGCAATGATGACCAGTTCCTGGGGGCGGCCTTGGGGAAGCACGATGCGCCCGATGCGGCGGCAGGCGATGACCCCGCTCAAGGGCCCGGCCAACTCAGACAGCTCTCCAGGGAGAAGCACCCGTACCTCCGTGGCTCCTTCCAGGGTCCCGGCTCCGCCGAACACCCCGCCCAGCACCACCGCCCCGTTGGAGCCCTTGAGCGCGCCGGCTTGGTGAAAATGGCCGCCGGCGATGAATATGCCGTGACTCAGACGGCCGAATTCCGGCCCGCGGAACTCACCGCCGCTGATCCGCGCTCCGTAGGATTCGGAGAGCACTCCCTCCCTGGTGAAGGAACCGCCCTTGATGGCCGCTCCGTTGCTCTCGCAAAAAGCCCACTCGCCGTCGAACAAGCCGCCCAGCACCTCGCAGCGCTGGGAACCCATGAAGGGGCTCTTGCCCATGAAGCGGCCGTCTTCGATGCGGGCCTTTTCCGCGGCGTAGAAGCAAAGGTCGCCGCTGAACTGGCCGCCTTTAACCAAGGCCTGCTTCACTCCGTAAAAGGCATAGGGCCCGCTGAACTCGCCACCCGAGACCTGCGGCCTTTCCGCGCCGCGAAAAGCGTAGCGCAAGGCCACGCGGCCATCCTTTATATGGGGCCGCTTAAGGCCTATCTTGGCCGGGTCGGGTTTTTGGAACCACATGAGCGCTCTCCACCGGTTTGCGTTAGTCAGCCGCTTCTTCACTACGCTAGAGAGGCCGGCCCTGTCAAGCGCGCCAAAGCCGGCGGCCCGCGCCCGGCCCGGGCAGGCGCCTAGGCGCGGTCGCTGAACAGCTTTATGACTTTCCTGCCCGCGGGGGTGAGTGCGCCCCGTATCAGCTCCATATGCCGAAGGGCGGCGATCTCGCGCTCCAATTCCTTGGGCGCAAGCCCGCAGGCCTCGCCCAGCTCTTTGGGCTCGGCCTGCCCTTTTTTATGCAGAAGCGCCAATATGGACTCCTGCGCCGGGTTCAGTTCCTGGTTGGTCAGACGGCTGGCGGTGTAGACCGCCCAGGGGTCGCAGGTCCGCGCCGGGCTGAGGGCGTCCATATAGCAATCATCGCAAAGCATCTGACCGGAGTATTCATGAAGCTCGTCATCCGCGGCTTCGCCTTGGCATTTTGCGCAAATAGGCATTTCTCGACTCCATTTTCGGTGCGCCTGAGCTAATAAGTTAGCCCAGAGGTCGGCTCATGGCAACTTATCGCTGGCGGGTCCCTTGAGAAAAGTCCCTGGCGCGAAACAGCGGAGATAGGCATAATTAGGACAATCGTTGGAGGAGTGCTATAAGACAGGCATGACCACCGATCCCACCATGCAGGACGATAGCCAAGCGCCGGAGGCGAGTTGGCGGCCCAAGGTGCTGGTCTTGGACGACGAATCGTCCACCCTGGAGCGCATCAAGGGCTCGTTATCGGACCAGTTCGACGTGCTGGTGGCCTCCCGGGCCGAGGAGGCGCTGTCTCTGGCCGAGAACCAGCAGCTGGACGTGGTCATCACCGACGTGCGCATGCCCGACATGGACGGCCTCACCCTGGTAAGCGAGCTGAAAAGCCGTTTCCCCGACACCCAGTACATCCTCATGACCGCCTTCAGCGACATCGAGGACACCATCAGCGCCATCCGCCTGGGCGTGGCCGATTACCTGCGCAAGCCTTTCACCATAAGCGAGGTGCGCCACGCCCTTAACCGCTGCCTTTGGCAGCAGCGCCTGCGGCGCGAGGTGGCCTCCTTGCGGGCCGGCGACCATCATTTCCTCTCCGCCATCATCGCCCGCGACGAGCGCATGCGCGAGGTCTGCCGCCTGGCCGAGACCGTGGCCGCCACCGACGCCACCGTGCTCATCAGCGGCGAGACCGGCACCGGCAAGGGGCTTCTGGCCAGGGCCATGCACAACACCAGCCCCCGGGCGGACCGGCCCTTTGTGGAGATCAACTGCGCGGCCATCCCGGAGAACTTGATCGAAAGCGAGCTTTTCGGGCACGAGCGGGGGTCCTTCACCGGCGCGGTGGCGCGCAAGCTGGGCCGGGTGGAGGTGGCGGCCGGCGGCACCTTGCTTTTGGACGAGGTGGGCGAGATGCCCTTGGACATGCAGGCCAAGCTCCTGCGCTTTTTGCAGAGCTTCCATTTCGAACGGGTGGGCGGCAACAAGCGCCTGCACGCCGACGTGCGCATCCTGGCCGCCACCAACCGCGAGCTGCGGCAAGCGGTGCGCGACGGCACCTTCCGGGTGGACCTGTTCTACCGCCTCAATGTGGTGCATCTGGTGCTGCCCTCCCTGCGCGACCGGCGTCAGGACATCCCGCTTTTAGCTGATTCTTTCCTGCAGCGCTTTACCATCAAGTACGGGCGCAAGATCACCGGTTTCAGCCCCAAGGCCTATCTGCAGCTGGTGGGGCACACCTGGCCCGGCAACGTGCGCGAGCTGGAGCACTCGGTGGAAAGGGCGGTGATTCTCACCCGCGGCCAAAAAATCGAGCGCTTGGATCTGGACTCCACGCCGCTTACCGACCAAAGCTACGCGCCGCCGCAACCCCAGCCCGAGATCCCTTCGCTCATGCCGTCTGTGGTCATGGGCCAAGACCTGGCCGAATACACCGCCAACTGCGAACGCCAATACCTGCAGGCGCTCCTGCAGAAGCACAAAGGCCACATCGGAGAGACCGCGGCCGCGGCGGGCATCAACCCCAAAACCCTTTATCTGAAAATGGGCCGCTACGGACTTCACAAGGACGACTACCGTCCCGGCAGGCGTTAACCCCCAGGATTAACTCCCCACCCTCTTCCTTTTATCCGGCGCCTTGGGCAAGGATCCCTGGGACGCGTCTAAACTTCGCAAGAGCGCGGATGCATGATAATATGCAAAAAACGCTGTATGGTTAAGCTCCGCTTAGCGCCGCAAGGCCGGCATTTAATCATCCCGCTGTAAAGCCAAGAGGACCCCAGACCACCGAAAGCACTGACGAGATGGAACACAACCAAGCAAAGACCCCTGAAGCAAACTCCGATCAATTCGTGCAGGCCCAAGCCCACGGCGGCGATGTCTGGGGGGCCTCCCGCATGTTGGGGGTGAGCCCCAAGGATATCCTGGACCTCTCGGCCAGCTTGAATCCGCTGGGCCCGCCCGCCGGTCTGGTCGAGGAGATGGCCCGGGCCATGGAGAACCTCTGCCACGACCCGGACCGCCAAACCCTGGAGTTGCGCCGGACCTTGGCCCAAAAGCTGGGCCTGCGCGCCGGCAATGTGCTGCCGGGAAACGGCTCCACCAACCTGATCCGCCTCTTGTCCCGGGCGCTCACCAAGCGCAATATCGTGCTGCTGGCCCCGGCTTTCGGCGAGTTTTCCCGGGCCTTGGCGTTGGCGGGCGCGCATTTCCACTATCACCCCCTGTCCGACCGAAATTATTTCCAGCCCACCATGCACGACGTGGAAAAACTCTTCGCCGACAGCCCCTCCTGCGTGATCTTGAGCAATCCCCTCACGCCCTCGGGCGGCCTGGTCGATCCCCAAGTCCTTAACAACATCGTGCTGCAAGCCCAACGCAAACGCGCCTGGCTGGTGCTGGACGAGGCGTTCATCGACTTCGCGCCCCAAGAGGACAGGGATTGGCCGCTAAAGCTTTTGGAGGACAACCCGCGCCTGGTGGTGCTGCGCTCCATGACCAAATTCTATTGCCTGGCGGGCCTGAGGTTGGGCTACATCCTGAGCTCGCGCCAGACGGTGGCTAAGTTGGCGCCCCTGGGCGAGCCCTGGTCGGTGAACACCATGTCACAGGCGGCCGGCGTCTATTGCCTCAAGCAGGAGGCATACGAAGAAAAGACGCGCCAGGCGGTGAACCAGTGGCGTGAGCAGCAGGCCGCGCGCCTAGTGGATATGGGGTTCTACGTTTATCCCAGCGCCGTGAATTACATCCTGGTGCGCCTGCCTCCAGGCGGCCCCAACGCCGCCCGGGTGGCCGCTTTCTGCCTGTCCAAAAGGGTGCTGGTGCGCGATTGCTCCAACTTCCCGGTGTGCAGCGAGCATCATCTCCGGGTGGCGGTGGCCACGCCCGAAGAACAGGAACGGCTTATGGAGGTGCTGGAGCAGGCAATCAAGATAGAGGGTTAGGCTATAGGGTCAGGCCACGGTTTATTTAACGCTTTGCTCCCAAACGCCGTCCCAGCGATCGGCCCCGGCCGAATCCAGCTCGCGTGAACGGCGCGCGAAAATCCCGGCCGCGGGGTCGCCTTGCAGGCTATCGAATATGGCCGCGGCCTCCTGCCAGCGCCCCCCGCGCATCTGGCCGAGCGCTTCGGCGAAAATGGCTTGATCCGCCTCCCCGCTTCCGCCTTCTTTGGCCAAGGGCTCGATTACCGGCACCGGCTCCTGGCGCCCCACTACCCGCACGCTGCCCAGCTCGCGCCCGGCAATCCCGCCCCCCGTCTGGTCCCAAGTGGCCTTTGCAACCAAAATGCCGGTGCCGAATATCTTGTTGGCCCCTTCCAAGCGGGAGGCCAGGTTGGCGGCGTCCCCCAGCACCGTGTAGTCGAAGCGGCTTTTGGAGCCCAGGTTGCCCACCACCACGTTGCCGGTGTTGACGCCTATGCGCATCTTCAAGGGTCCGCCGGCCCTGGCCGCGAACTCGTCCTGCCGCTCGCCTAAAGCCTGCTGGCATTTTATGGCGGCCCGCACCGCGCGCGCCGCGTGATCGGGCTGATCCAAGGGAGCGTTCCAAAAGGCTATGATGGCGTCGCCCTCGTATTTGTCCAAGGTGCCGCCCTCGGCCAGGATGATGTCGGTCATCAACGAAAGATAGTCGTTCA
Source organism: uncultured Desulfarculaceae bacterium (assembly GCA_964507555.1). Lineage (GTDB taxonomy): Bacteria > Desulfobacterota > Desulfarculia > Desulfarculales > Desulfarculaceae > Desulfocarbo. The sequence goes on along the minus strand of CAZDRW010000010.1, from coordinate 7,206 downwards.
AGAGCTCGGTCAGGGCCACCGAGTCCATGCGCTCGGAAATGCCGGTGAAACCCTCCAGGTCGGAAAAGAATATGGAGAGCTCCCGGCGCTCGCCGCCCAGGCGCAGGCGCGAGGGGTCAGCCAGAATGCGCTCGATCACCTCGGGGCTCAGGTAATGGCGGAACACCTGCTTGATGAAACGCCGCTCCCGGCCTTCGGTGGCGGACTTGAGCACCACCACTCCCACCATGGTGAGAAAAACCGCCATAAGAGGCGCGGCCACCGGCCACCACCAGCCGAGGCCGTAGGCGGCCAGCCCCAGGGCGGCAGGCGCGGCCAGGCCGCCGATGAAGCACAGCGTGATCTGCCAGGTCTGGCCGGAGCGCACCGCTAAAAGGCCGCTTAGGAGGGTCAGCAGCAAAAGCGTAAGCGCGGCCAGCCAGAAAGGGGTGGGATGGATGAAATCGCCGGACAGAAGGTTGTCCAGCGCGGTGGCGTGCACCTCCATGCCCGGGAAGTTGGGGCTAAGCGGCGTGGCCCTGAGCTCGTGCAGCCCGGGCGCGGTGAAGCCCACCAACACCAGGCTATCCTTGAAAAGCGCGGGGTCGATGGTGGGCCGGCGTCCCTCCTGGATCATGAGTTCGGATTGGATCACCGCCGCGGCCGAGAATTTTTGATGGGTGCCGGGCGGGCCGCGGAAACGTAAAATCGCGCGGCCTTCCTCATCCAGCGGCACGCTTAAGCCCCCCACGCCCAGACGCCCCGATTGCCAGCTAAGGCCGCAGTCGTGGCCGGCGCAATAGGCGGCCAGCCCCAAGGAGAGCACGGCCCGGCCGTCGAAAAAGCGCAGCGGAGTGATGCGCCGGATCACCTGGTCCCCGCCGGTTTCCTCCATGATGTTGCCCAGGGCCCGGCAGCCGCGGGCAATGGGCGGAACCAAGAGAACCGCTTTCGGCATGCTCAAAGACCGGCTGAGTTCCGGCGGCGGGGCGGTGGCGCCGCGCACCCGGGGCAGCTTGTCCTGCCAGGCTTTGGGCCAGGCGGTGGCCTGGCCGGTGGTTCGCCCCAGCATCACCGCGCCCACGGCCATGCCGGAGCGCCTGAGCGCCTCACCCAGCGCCTCGTCGTCGCCGGGGAGAACGGAAGGCTCGCTGAAGATTATGTCCAGGACCGCCGCCTTGGCGCCGCCCCGGGCCAGGAACTGGACGATGGGGGCGTAGACCTGGCGGGGCCAGGGCCAGGAGAGGCCGCTGTTTTTTTGCGCCCAATCCAGGCTGGCTTGGTCCAGCGCGATGAGTTTGATCCGGCTGGTGGCGGGCCCCGGCCGGGCCAAGGCCCGCACCCGCCAATCCCAGGTGATGTTCTCCAGGGGCTCCAGCAGGCCCAAGGCCTGCATGCCGAGCACCGCCGCGCCCGCGGCCAGGCCGATGAGCGCGCCCCACAGGGAGCGGCGCGCCAAGCCTTTGCGCTCCGCGGGCACTAAACCCCCTGGAGCGCGGCCAGGTAGCGCGCCTGGCGCGCGGGAGGAGGCGAGGCCTGGGGCGGGGCCAAGAGGCCGCAGGTCTCCTGCACCTCTTCGATGCGGTCGGCGGGATCGGGATGGGTCTTGGCAAAGTCCAGGCCGCCCGGCTTGAGCCTGGTCTTCATGACCTCCAACACCTGGATCAGCGCCTTGGGATCATAGCCCAGGGCGCCCAGGTTCTGGGCCGAGGCCTTGTCGGCCGCGGCTTCCTGGGAGCGCGAATAGCCGTTTACCAAAAGCGTCTGGGTGATGTCGCCCACGGTGCCGCCGAAGGTGCTGGTGAGCGCCGCCACGTTGCCGCCGGCATGGTGAGCGCCCTCAACCGCCAGGACCTTGCCCAACTCCAGGAAGCGGCTCTGCTTGATGGCGCCCAGGCCGTGCTGCAAAGCCACGTGGCCGATCTCGTGGGCCAGCACCGCCGCCACCTGATCCTCGGTGCGGCAGCAGCGCAAGAGCCCCCGGGTGACCAGGATCAAGCCGCCCGGGCAGCCGAAGGCGTTGATCTCCTCGGAGTCCAGCACCAGGAAATGATAGCCGCCGTAGGTCTGGGGCTTGGAGGAGGCCAGGGCCAGGGTTTGTCCCAAAAGGTTGAGGTACTGGTTGGCCTCTTGGTTTTGCCAGGGCCGGTATTTGGCCAGGATGGAGGCGGCCACGGCGCGGCCGATGTAATACTCCTGCTCGGGAGTGATGTCCTCGGCCGCGCGCACCGCGGCCTTGCCCGCCTTGAAGGCCGATTTGCCCACCTCCACCGCCTTGCCCGCGTTGTTGAGCAGATCGCCCAGGTTCAGGGCCCCGGCGTTGGATGCGGCAAATCCCAAAACCAAGAAAGCCGCTATCACGCCCAGGCCGCGCCAAAGCGGCCGCTTAGTTGGAAGCGCTCTCATTGACCGCCTCCTTCCGTCACATGCAGGCCGCCGGCTTGCACAAACTTATCCACCTGCTCCGGGGTGACCGGATAGCCCCGCTCCATATTGTCCACCGCGGCGTAGTTGAGGCCCTGGTTGCTGGAGCGGTAGCTGTTTTCCACCTGCTTGTTGAAGCCCTTGCCGGCCAGCGACATCTCCTCGCTGCTGGCCCCGCTGGCGGCCCGCTCCCGGCCCGCCTGCAGGGAGACCTGCTTTTCGGTGAGCGCCGACACATGGATCCAGCCCTGCAGGCCGGCGCTTAAGCCCACCTGCCGCCAGGCGCCCTGCTCGCCTTCCACCTGCAGCCGGGCGCCATAGGGCAAGGTCGCTTGCAATTTGCTTAGGAAGCTGGGTTTGGCATACACCCTGCCCTCTTTGACCTGCACACTCATGGTCTCGGCGGCCCAGGCCAGGGCGGCGGCGCCCAGGACCAGGACCATAACTAATACCCATCGCTTGCCCTGCATGTATGTTGTTCTCCGGTTCGCGTCAATCATCTTCCCCCCGTGGCCCCGTCTTAAAGAGGCCCATGCCGTCACCCGCATTGTATAGCTTTTCGCCTGCTCTGCATACCAGGACCAGGCCCGGTCGGCACAAATGCCGGCGAGCGAGGCGTTCCAGGAAAAAAAGCCCGGAGCCGCGGGGCAAACTGGCGGCTCCGGGTAGGGGATCGAACGAGCGAGTTAGCGGCCGGCGGGCCGGGTGCGTAAAAGCAGCGCGGAGAGGATCATCTGCAGGCCCGACAGCGCCACGAAATACCAGACCCAGAGCGGCCAGCCCAGCCAAAGCCCTCCCACTTGGCCCCAGCGCCAGTAGTCTTGGGCTAGGAGGAACAGGACCAGGAAGGCCAAGCTGAACCCGAACTGCCTGAAGGTGAGCTTGGGCAGGCCCGCCGGGCCGGTGAGGAAGTGCACCGCCAGATAGGCCAGCAAGGAGGCGGCCATCACCGGCACCGCGGGCAGGAAACCGAAGGCGGGTAGCAGCTTAAAATGATAGGCCACCACCAGCGCCTCGCCGGCCAGGATGGAGGCGATGCCCGCCGCCGGGCGCGGCTTGTCCAACCAGAGCCCGAAGAGCACGGTGGGAAACAGCGCCGCCAGCCCGGTGAAGGCCGTTAGCCCCAGCGACAAAATGGTGGTGTTGGCCGTGAGCGCCATGACGAGCCCGGCCCCGGCCAGCACCAGCACGAACACCCGCCCCACCAGCGCGCTTTCCGCCTTGCGCCCGGACATCAGCGGCCAAAGGTCGCGGCTGAAGATGGAGGACAGGGTCAATAGCTGGGAGTCCATGGTGGACATGAGCGCGGCCAGGCCCGCGGCCAGCACCATGGTGCCCATGAAGTCGCCGGCCACGCTGGTCATGAGGATGGGCAGGATGCCGTCGGCCGCCTTGCCGCCCAGGTCCGGCACCGAAAGCCTGCCCAGCACCCCCAGGGCCACGGGCAACGCGAACACCACGGTGCAGATCAAGGGATAATAAAGCATGGTACGGCCCAGGGCCTTTTCGCTCTTGGCCGAGTAGAAGCGCTGAAACAGCTGGGGGAACATGGGATCGCAAAAAAACCAAAGCGCCAGAAACGAGAACCACACCGCGGGCGTGTAGACTCCGCGCGGGCCGGGCCGTTCCATGAGCGCGGGCTGGGTCTGCATGACTTTAGCGAAGGCCGCGCTCCAGCCGCCGTGGGCCTCGGCCACGATGCCCAGCGCCGCGATCATGAGCACCAGCATGAGAAGCCCTTGGAACACGTCGGTCCAGGCCACCGCCTTGAGTCCCCCGCGCAGGGTGTAGGCCACGATGACCAAGGTCACCGCCAGCGCGCCCACCCAGTTGGGCAGGCCGAAGAGCTGGCCCAGCACCTTGCCGCCGGCCAGGGGCTGCAAGGCGAGATACGGCACGGTGAACACCACCATCACCAGGGCGAACAGCGCGGCCAGGCCGCGGTGCCTGTAGACCCGCTGCACCAGCTCGGCCGGGGTCACCAGCTCGTTTTGGCGGCCCAGCTGCCAGACCTTCTTGCCCACCAGCCAGAAGGTGAGCGCCATGAAGCCGGTGCCGAAGGCCATGATGGGGAAAAACGAAAGCCCGTCCCGGTAGCCCGCGCCCGAGGCGCCGAACACGGTAAAGGCGCTGAAATTGGTGGCGGCCATGGTGCCGATCAGGATGAAGCTGCCCAGGGAGCGGCCGGCCAGGAAATACTGGGACGGGCTGTCCTTGAGACGGCTTTTGGCCAAAAGCCCCAGCAGCAGCACAAATACGAAATAGGCGGCGATAACCGCAAGGCGGGTGTACATGGGGTGAAACCTCCCGTTGGCAAACCTGGTTCAGCCGGGAGGCCCTCTGCCCAATAAAAAATGGCCGCCCCGGCACAGGCCGGGATGGCCAACTTAGGCCTAAAGCATAACCTGCGGCGGTCAATATAGCCAAGGATTGCGGCGGGCGCAACCCTTTTGCGCGGCTTGTCCGCTTGCGCCCACAAAATTCCGCTTTTCCGGCGCTTACGCCCAGGCCCGCGCCCGCCTAAACCGGCCATATCGCAGACAATGGCCATGAAAACACGTTGACGCTGAGCCGGGGCTATGGTACATAACCGCCGTTCCCCGGTAGCTCAGTTGGCAGAGCAGGTGGCTGTTAACCACCCTGTCGCTGGTTCGAATCCGGCCCGGGGAGCCAACTAACAAAATCAAGGACTTAGGCTGTAGCGGCCTGAGTCCTTTTTTTGTTCTATATCGCCCACTGGGCAAACCGGCCGCTCAGGCCAATGGAACTGAAGGCGCCCGCTCCCTCCCCACCCCTGCCGCCCCCTCGCGCCGGCTGCCCCAGCCTGCCCGTGTTTTTGCTAAAACGCCCGGAATTTACCCCTTGCCGCGGCGGGAGGCGAGCACGGGCAAGTCCGGACTTGTGCAATCCGCCCTGAATGTTGTAAAAGTTTTATATAAGTAAAAAGGATCGTGAGCAGCATCTTAGGGGGCAGCGACCCGCCCGTTGATGCTCTTGTGCGTTTCTTCCCCGCTTAAGCGCTGTGGGATTGTTACGAAAACGGAGATGCGTGGTATAGTTGATTCGCATGCTTTCGCCCCTGCCATCATTCCAATGCTAGGTTCTAGGAGGACCTCGTGGCGTTCTCGATCCTCATCATCGATGATTCACCAATCTCGCGCATGATGTTGGCCAAGTGCTTGCCCAAGGGCGATTACCAGCTCAGGCAGGCGGGCGGAGGGGCCCAGGGCCTGAAAATGTACGGGGAGCAAAAGGCGGACCTGGTGTTTTTGGATCTGACCATGCCCGAGATGGACGGCTTTGAAACTCTGGCCCGGCTGATGGAGGCCGACCCCCAAGCCAAGGTGGTGGTGGTTTCGGCCGACATCCAAAGCAAGGCCCGGGAAAAAGTGCTTGGCCTGGGAGCCCTGGATTTCGTGCCCAAGCCGCCTACCGCGCAGAAGATAAACGACATCTTCAAAAGCGTGGGCCTGTGAACGGACTTACCGAAATACGCCGCCAAGCCATCGAGGAGTTGATCAACATCAGCTTCGGCCAGGCCGTGGCTTCCCTGGCCGAGGTCCTGGGCGGCCACCTGCAGCTCGACGTGCCCAAGGTCCAAGCCGTATCCCCCCTGGAAGTAATCAACATCCTTTCGGCCAGCATCGAGGAAAAAGACGAGGTCAGCCTGGTGCAGCAGGCCTTTAGCGGAGATTTCTTCGGGGAGGCGGTTTTGGCGCTACCCGGCAAGGCCGGCGAAAATTTAATGTATTTGGTCATGGAGGACGGCGGTTTCACGCCCGACATGGAGATCGACAAGCTGCGCCTGGAGGTGATCCTGGAGGTCAGCAATATCGTGATCGGCGCCTGCATGGGTCAGTTTTCGTCCCTTCTGAACACCGTCATTTCCTACAGCCCGCCCAACGTTTTCCTGTACAAGATCACCTCCGACCGTTTCCGGGAGCATATCCGGGCCAAGGGGCCCGAGGCGCTTTTGATCTACACCAAGTTCGCTCACGAGGAACGGGAAGTCACCGGCTATCTGTTCTTCTTTCTTTCCGACCAGTGTTTGGACTGGTTATATAGCGAGGTCGACAATTTCCTGGAGTTCAACACTTAATATTCCAGGCCCGCGCTTTGAGGGGTTCTTTTAAATGGCCGAACAGCTTGGCAGCGATGTCTATCAGCAGATCATCGATTCCCTATCTCAGGGCACCTTCGTGCTGGACCGGGAAATGCGGGTGGTGCTGTGGAACCGCTGGATGGAGCAGCACAGCGGCCTGAGCAAGGCGCAGGTGATCGGCAAGGACATCGGGGCCCTGTTCCCCCATCTGAAGGCCAAGGCCTTTTTCTGGAAGGTGAACAACGTCTTTACCCTGGGCAATTTCGCCTTTTTTTCCCAAGAGCTGCACAGCAGCCTGTTCTCCTTTTCCGCCACCAGCTTCTTGAACAATAGCTTCGAGACCATGCAGCAAAGCGTTATCGTGGCCCCCATCCGGAGCGTCGGCGGCCAGGTGGACATGGTCTGCGTGTCCATCAGCGACGTCACCGACGCCGTGATCAACCGCGAACGGCTTAAGGCTTCTAAGAAGCGCCTGGAGGAGCTCTCCCGCATCGACCATCTCACCGAGGTGGCCAACCGGCGCCATTTCATGGAGCACCTGGAGCAGGAGCTTAACCGGCACGCCCGCCAGGGTAAAACGCTGTCGCTGGCCATCCTGGACATAGATCATTTCAAGAACGTCAACGACGAGCACGGCCATCTCTGCGGGGACAAGGCGCTGGTGGATTTCGCCAAGCTGGTGTCGGCCTCACTGCGCAAAT
>CAZDRW010000009.1:0-19929 GCA_964507555.1 uncultured Desulfarculaceae bacterium | reverse complement strand
TCCGGTGGCGGTGGGGCTGGTGTTCAACGGGGGTTCGTATCTGTATAAAAGCTTCGCGGTTTTGGCTTATTTGGTAAAAGAGATGACCTAAAGCGACTCGGCCATCACCTATGTGCCTTATGAGCAAGCCTACGAGGAAGGCTTCGAGGACATGGCCCGCCGGGTGCCGGACGTGTCCAAGCTGATGAGCCTGGTGGGCTTTGCGCCGCAAAAGAACATCAAGGATATTGTGTCAGCGGTGATCGCTTTTTACCGCGAGCGCTAACTCGCCAAGGGGCATAAAAGCCCATGCACTTGATATTCCCATTTATTCTGGCTCTGGCGGCGGCGGCGGCGGTTACGCCGGTCATTATTTTTTTGGCCCACAAATTCGCTTGGGTGGTGGCTCCGCGCCAAGACCGCTGGCACCAAAAGCCCACCGCCATATATGGGGGAGTGAGCATCTTCATCGCCTTTATGGCGAGCTTTCTCTTTACCGGCCCCCATCCCTTGGACCATTGGGTGCTGGCCGGCGGCGGCGCGGCCATGTTCCTGGTGGGCCTCTACGACGACATCTGGGAAATGAAGCCCCAGATCAAGTTCATGGCTCAGCTCATTATCGCCATCGTCACCGTGAGCCTGGGCGTGGACCTGGAGCGCGAGGTGATCCCCTGGTCATGGCTGGCGGTGCCCTTGGCCGTCTTTTGGCTGGTGGCCATAACCAACGCGGTTAACATCCTGGACAATATGGACGGCCTCAGCTCGGGGGTGGTTTTCGTGGCCGGCCTGTGCCTGGGGGTGGGTTCGGTGGTGAACCATTTCCCCGAAGTGGGGCATCTGGCCGTGATGCTGGCGGGGGCGGCCCTGGGCTTCTTAATTTATAATTTCAACCCGGCCAAGATCTTCATGGGCGACTGCGGCTCCTTGTTTCTGGGCTTCACCCTGGCCGGCACCACCATACTTTCGGCCAACACCACCGCCGGCGCCTCTTCCCTGGCGCTATCGGTGCTGATCCCCTTGGGCGCGCTGGTGGTGCCGATCTTCGACACCACCCTGGTAACTTTCCAGCGCAGCAGCCATGGCCGTTCCATTGCCCAGGGCGGCCGCGACCATTCCAGCCATCGCCTGGTATTCCTGGGCTTAAGCGAGCGCAAGGCGGTTATTTTGCTGCTTAGCATCAGCCTGGCGGGCGGGCTGGGCTCCTTGATCCTGGTGCGCTACGCCACGCCGCTAATGGCCATGGTGGTGGTGGCGCTGATCGTGGTGGGCTTGCTTTTTTTCGGGCTCTATTTGGGCGATGTGGAGGTCTACGACGGCCAGGCCCAGCGCAAGCGCTGGCGCCTGCCGGTGCTGGCCGGGCTGGTGATGTACAAGAAGCAGATAATCCAGATCGCGGTGGACACCGCGCTTTTGGCCGCGGCCTATGTGGCGGCTTGGCTTTTGCGTTTCGAAGGCGGCTTGAACGGCTGGCAGGAGCATTTGGTGGCCCAGAGCCTGCCCTGGCTGGTGGGGGTCAAACTGGTGGCTCTCTGGGCCTTCGGCACCTACCGGGGACAGTGGCGCTACATCTCGGTGCATGACTACGTGCAGATCGCCAAGGGCCTTCTGGCCGGCTCCCTGCTGTTTGTGCTGGCGCTGGTGATCTTCTACCGCTTCGCGGAATATTCCCGGGCGGTGATGATCATCGATTTTTTCTTGGCCTACATTTTCGTGGCTGGTTCGCGATCGCTGATCCGGGTGTTTAGGGAGAAGATCCGCGGCAAGCAGGGGGTGCCGGTGCTCATCGTGGGGGCCGGGGATGGCGGCGAACTCTTGCTGCGCGAGCTGAGGAACAACCCCTCCTATCCTTTCCAGCCGGTTGGTTTCGTAGATGACGACCCGGCGAAAAAAGGCCAGGTTATCCACGGCATCAAGGTTTTGGGCAGCCGCCAGGATCTGGACGGCTTGATCGCCAAGTACCATGCCGAGCGGGTTTTCATCTCTATTTTGTCGGCCAGCAAACATGATTTTAAGGATGTGTATGAAACCTGCCAAAACCACGGCATCGAGTGCGCGCACATCCAGCCCATCATCAAGCTCTAGCCATTATTAAGCTTTGCTAAAAGGGTTCCGGTCCGCGGCCGCGGACCAGGACTTGCCGCCTTTTGCGCCGGGTTTATTCAGACCGTCTTGCTGAGCGGGTTCATTCTTACCGCAAAGGGCGGCGCCTGGGGCAGCCGGGACGGCACCGGGCTGGCGAGGCCGCCAGTCCCGGATTTTTGCGCCTGATCCTGCGCCGCCAGCTCAGCTTCCTGGCTTTTTTCCTCCCTCAATTCCTGGCGGGCTGCTTCCTCCATGGCCGTGGCCTTGGCGGCTACTTGCCGGTCCGCGGCCGAGGGATTGGCCGGGGCCAGGGCTGCCTTTCTGATGGTGCGCGCCTTTTGCATGGTGGCCTCTGGGGTGGAGGCCTTGGAGGCGTCTATGGGAACCTCTCCGCCCACGGCGTAGCGTTTGCCGTCCGGGCCGGTTTCATAGGAATAACTGGCTCCTCCCGCGTGCGGGCCGCCGGCGGCCACGTGGGCCTGCTCGTGGGAGCGAACCTCGCGGTCCCTGGCCTGCAAGCGGCGCACCTCTGCCTGCTCCGGGGGGGTGAGCCCGATCTGGGGGACATTGTCTTTATCCGGGCTTTGCCCTTGTTGGCCGGACCGGCGGCTGGCCCCGTCCTGCTTTTTGCTTTCCGCTCCGGGCTCGGTAGGCCGCGGTGAGGCGGCCGGCGCGGCGGTCTCCACCTCTATCCTGGGCCCTTGGGGCGCGGCGGCCGGTTCCTGGGCCGGGTCCAGATTGGAACCCCTGACGGGAGCTTGGCCCCCGTCAGGGGGGAGGAGGGGATATCCGGGCCCCGCCGGGCCTGAAATGAGTGCTATGGCCATTTCTCAACCATCCAGTTTTTGAACACGCCGCCCTATAGGACTTATCGGCCACGATTCGAGCTAACTTGAATAAAAACCCGGTCCCACCAGTCCGGTCGAGGTTTGCGCGTTCATTTCCTCCAATGCCGCGGATGGACACCGGCGCTGGCCTTGCCAAGCCATAACTGCATAAAATAAAAGATATATAATATTTAAGCCCCCAAGGGGGAGAGGCTCTCCCGGCAATCAAAAAACGGGTTTGTGTATCCTTTTACCGCCTTGTTTCGTCATAGGCTTGAGGACCATGAAAAGGTTTAAGTTTTGCGCTGCAATGAAAAAGGAGAAATCATGCCTTTGCAACATGCCAGGAGTTTTGTGGAAAAAACGAAAGAGCAACCTGCTTTCCGCGACAAGGTCATGCAAACGAAAGGCACCGGGGATTTGGCCGCTTTGCTTAGCGGAGAAGGCTTGCATTTCGATCAGCGGGAACTGATCGGCGCATGGCCGAATGCATGGCTCAGATGGAGCAGGATCAGAACGGCTGATTTAAACAAAATAGCCCGTCCCCCATAAAGAGGGACGGGCGGAAGCCTCCCCGTCAGGCAAGCCGGCGCCTAAGCCGCGTGCCGGCCCTTCAGCGCATCCAGGGAGTTCTTGTAGGCCCCGGTCACCCGGATGTTGTCCAGCACCAAGGCTATGATCTCGGCAATGGCCTGGACAAAGGTAAGATCCTGCATCTTGAACTCCCAGCGGTCGGCGGTGTAAAGGCGCAACACGCCCAAAGGCTTGCCGTGCAGCATCACCGGCACGCTCAAGATGGAGGCGATGCCCTCCTTCACTGCCTCCTTGGGGTATTGCAGGCGGGGGTCCTCGCCCACCTTGTAGATAGCCACCGGACCGTCGCTCAAGGACTTGGCTATAGAGCGGGTGGCGCTTAAGGGTCCCTTGTTCACATACTGCTTGCTCAACCCATGACTGGCCGCCACCTCCAGTTTCTTGGAGCGCCGGTTCAAAAGCATCAAGGCGCAGCCTTTTAGGCTAAGCTCTTCGGTCAAGGTGGTTACGATGTTTTGCGACACCTTTTCCAGGTTTTTGGCCGAGCTGATGATCTTGCTTATCCTGCCCAGCGTTTCGTAATTGATCTCCTTCCTTCCCTTGCGCATGGCTTGTCCTCCTTTGGCGGATTTCTTTAGCGCGGCGTCCGCCACCAACAGCGGCGCCCTGGAAGCAGGTGCGCGTGGCAGGTTTGACTAATAAAGTGGCGCGCCGGGTTTCTCCAGGAGGAGACGTAAATTGGAAGCGGAATGGGAGGCCAGTTGGAGAGCCGGGCCGGGGCCGGGGCATGCGCCCGGCCTTGCGGTTGAGTTGGAAATGCAAGGTTAACGATCGCTATAATTATTCCCTGCATCCTCTTTTATTATTTGCCCTAACCCCTAGCCCGGTCAAGGAGATGGCGGTTTTTATGCCTTTTTTCGGCGGGTTTAGTCGGGTTTTGGCCGGCGCTGGCGTAAATTGAGGCCCCTTGCCCCTTTCCCCGCCCGGGCCTGCCCCGCTAACTGTGCGTAACTCCCGAACCTATATGAGCGCCCCTTGACTCCCACTTTAAGCTTGACAATTTAGGTGATGTCTCATTAAGTTACCCGGGTAGACTATAACCTGGCAAAGTATGGGAGCGCGCCTCTCGCTGGGCTGCAAAGCCCAAGGCGGCGAAGTGTATGCCCACCCTAGTTGCCAGGGCAGCATAAGGCCCCATGGGATGGGCCAGGTTCGGCGTATTTAGACGGCGCGCTGTGGGGCCGTCTTTTTGGGAAAGACCAAGCGCCGGATCTCCAAATCCCGGGGCCCTAAAGTTTGACCGGCATTGTTCCCTTTGGCACAAAGGCCGGTGATCCCGATAGAGTATTAACGTTTGTAAGTAATGGTAACCCCGCTCTTTATACTGCGGGGCGCCCCAGAGGGGCGGTTCAAAATCTAGTTAAGGAGGATTACACATGGCATTGGTTCCCCCCCATGGTGGAGGCGATCTTAAGCCCCTGTTGCTGGAAGGCGCGGCTCTGGAAGCCGAGAAAAAAGCTGCCGCTGGTTACAAAAAGCTGAACATCAGCACGATGGCGGCTTGCGACTGCTTCATGTTGGGTATCGGCGCGTTCACCCCCCTGGACGGCTTCATGACCGAGAAAGACTGGAAGGGTGTCTGCGCGGACATGAAATTGGCCAGCGGCGTGTTCTGGCCCATGCCCGTCACCGTGGCCGCCGGCGACGAAGACGGCATCGAAGTGGGCGACAAGCTTGCCCTGTACAATGATGAGTTCGGCGGCCTGGTCGCCACCATGGAAGTCAAGGACAAGTACCAGATCGACAAAGAGTTCGAGTGCAAGCACGTATACACCACCCTGGACACCGAGCACCCTGGCGTGGCCAAGGTCATGGCCCAGAAGAAATACAACCTGGGCGGCCCGGTGAAGGTGCTCAGCGAGGGCGGCTTCCCCGAGGAGTACGGCGAGCTGTACGCCAAGCCGGCCGAGACCCGCGCCCTGTTCGAGAAGCTGGGCTGGCGCCGGGTGGCGGCCTTCCAGACTCGTAACCCCATGCACCGCAGCCATGAGTTCCTGGCCAAGATCGCGGTGGAGGTCATGGACGGCGTGATCATCCATCAGATCCTGGGCAAACTCAAGGCCGGCGACATTCCGGCTGACGTGCGCGTGAAAGCCATTAACGCTCTGGTCGACAATTACTTTGTCAAGGGCACCATCGTTTCCAAGGGCTACCCCATGGAAATGCGTTATGGCGGCCCCCGCGAGGCTTTGCTGCACGCAGTGTTCCGTCAGAACTACGGCTGCTCCCACTTGATCGTGGGCCGCGACCACGCCGGCGTGGGCGACTACTATGGTCCCTTCGACGCCCAGAAGATCTTCTACGACATCCCCGAGGGCTCCTTGGTTCTCGAGCCCCTGCCCATCGACTGGACCTTCTACTGCAAGAAGTGCGAAGGCATGGCTTCCATGAAGACCTGCCCCCACGGCAAGGAAGACCGCCTGCTGCTTTCCGGCACCATGGTGCGCAAGACCCTGTCCGAGGGCGGCGATCTGCCCCGCGAGTTCTCGCGTCCCGAGATCGTGGCCATTTTGCAGGACTACTACCAGAACCTGGAAGACAAAGTGGAGATCAAGCTGCATGGCGCCGCCACCGGCGACACCAAAAAGTAGCCTCTCTACTTTAGCCTTATAAAAGGCGTTAAGGCGGCTCCCCGAAAGGGGGGCCGCTTTTTTTGGGGTAGAACAGGACCGACTTACTGTATCAAGAACAGTTTTTTGCCCTTCTAATGCGGCTCCCCAAATTGGGGCCGTTTGGGGGGCAGCACTTTTTCTTGACCAGTATGGGTCTATTAGGTATATATCTATTAGATACTATCTGGGAGAGCCTATGCGCGAAAGCCGGAGCCGTTATGCCGTGCTGGGCCTTTTGAGCGCCCATGGCCCCAGCACGGGCTATGAACTGAAAAAGAAGTTCGAGTTCAGCCTGGCCGGATTCTGGAACGAATCCTATGGCCAGATCTATCCCATCCTGCGCAAGCTGGCCGAAGAAGGCCTGGCTGATGTGCGGGAAGAGACGCAGGGCAACCGGCCCAACAAGAAAGTCTATTCCATTACCGATAAAGGCCGGGAAGAGCTGCGCGGCTGGATGATCCGGCCCGCCGCTCCGCCTGTTGAGCGCATCGAGATGCTATTGAAGCTGTTCTTCGGCAGCAATGCCAAGCCCGCCCATAACGCCCGGCACATACGCGATTTCCAGAAAATGCACGAGGAACTGCTGTTGTTTTATGAAGACTTGGAACAAGGCGCGCGGCTGAAGCATTCGGACCATCCCGATTTGCCCTACTGGCTGATGGTGATCAGCTATGGCAATTACGAGAGCCGGGCGCTTTTGGAATGGTGCAAGGAGACCTTGGCCACGTTTGGAAAAATGAGCAATAAGGATGAGTAAAGTGCCTAGCCCCAAAATTGATGTGCTGCAATTAAAGGGTGACCCTTTTGAGGTGGGCCGCGGGTACGGCGAAGCAAGACGCCAGGAGTTGAAGCAGGGCTGGGAGATGATAAGCGCCGGCCTTGGTCAAGTGCTGGGCGTCACCAGCCAGAACTTAGTTAACGCGGCCCAGCGCCTACTGCCGGCTGCCCAAACCGTGTGCGCGCAAGGCGTGCTGGGGGTGCAGGGTCGGGCCCAGGGCTCGGGGCTTTCCTTTGAGGAGGCTTTTGCCCTGGCCTGCTATGTTGAGTTGGCACTTTATTTCCCTTGGTTGGCTGGCAAGCAGCCGGTGCCGGTCCAGGCCGCTCCGCCAGCGGGCTGCACCACCTTTGCCGCCAGCGGTGAAATGACGAAAGACGGCGGCACGCTGATCGGCCAAAACATCGATTGGTTCGTGGGCTCGCCCATTGACCTGTGCCATGTCACCTTGTCTGATGGCAGCCGCCAACTCAGGCTGAGCCTGTTGGGTAACGTCTATTACTATCTCACCTCCCACGGCCTGGTTAATTGCTCCAACGCAACCCTGTGCGCTGCCGGTCAGGCCGGACCGAGCATACCCGTGAGCCTTTACCTGGAAGAGGCCATGAGCCAAAAAAATCTAGCCGCGGCCTTGGGCTCGCTCTGCCAGAACGCCCGCGGCATAGTCTATTATCAGCTGGCCGACGGTGGGGGCCAGATGGCGGGCATAGAAAGCGACTTCAGCCGCTTTGCGGTGCGGCTCCCCGAGAACGGGCTCATGACCCATTCCAATCACTACCTGACCGAGAGCCTGCAAGCGGGCGACTGGGGCTACAGCATCTTCCCGGACTCATATCTGCGCAACCATCGCATGGCCCAGCTCATGAATAAGAACCAAGGCAAGCTCACCCTGGAGCTAGCCCAGGAAGCGCTGAGGGACCATCAGGGTCAGCCCGGCTCCATATGCCGTCACCAGAACCTGGACCTGCCGCCCCAGTTCCGGTCCGAGTCTGTGGCGTCCTATATCTGCCAGCCAGCCCAGGGGATCATGCATCTGTGCCTGGGCTTGCCTTGCGAAAACCAATATCACGCCTATAAGGTCTAGGACCTCAAGCAGCCGCCGGCCAGGGCAGGTCCGAAATCATCCTGTGCCATGAGGCGGCGAGAGGCTTGCCGCCAAATCCTAAAAGCAAATATCAAGCAAAGCCCAACTCCAAACCTGCTACATTACTTGGGGAGAGTCATACGGGTCCAGCGCCTGCCAAAGGAGAGGAAGCCAAGATGAACATGCCTCTGCAAAAGGCGGGCAAATCCCGGGGGCCAATGCTGGCCAGTTCGGTTCTTTTCTGCCTGTTGGCCACGGCCTGCCTCGCCCCGTCCCCTGCCGCCGCCGCCTGCGCGGCAAACATGTTCGGTTGGTTCCTTGATGTTTCCGGCCAAGTGGCCATGCTGGGCGCGCCCGGGGCGGGAACCGGCCTCATCCAGGAAACCGGCAAGGTGGAAGTTTATAGGCAAGACGATGGGGTCTGGAGGCTGGGCCAAACCATTTTGCCCCGAGCCGATGCCCTGCGCTTTGGCTACTCGCTGCGCATGCACGGATCCACCGCGGCGATCGGGGCGCCCGATTCACCGGCCGGCGGGTCCACCAGGGGTGAGGTGTACCTATATGAACTCATCGCGGGCAGCTGGCGCCAGAGTCAGATCATCACCGCCAGCGACCGGCATGACACCGCCCGCTTCGGGGAGGCGGTTGCCATTTACGGCGACACCCTGGTGGTGGGATCGCCTTTTGCGCCTTCCGGCGGCGTGAAGCGGGGTCAGGCCTACATCTTCGAGCGCCAGGAAGGAGTCTGGGTCGAGACCCAGGTGCTTAGGGCCGGCATTCCGGCTGATATGGCCTGGTATGGATTCTATGTGGCTATATCCGACGACACCATCATGATCGGCCAGCCCCAGGGCACCAGGCAGGCGCAGCCTGGGCGCGTCTATGTTTATGAAAAGGATGACGGCCGCTGGCAGTTGACCCAGATACTCACCGCCGGCGACCGATCGGCCTTTGACGGCTTTGGCATGGCCTTTGACCTTGAGGCGGATCGCGCCTTGATCGGCTCGCCCTATTCGCCCTCGGGCGGAAGCGAACGCGGTCAGGTCTATGCCTTTGAGCGCCTGGACGGCGCCTGGCAACAGACCCAGATATTGGCGGCCAACCCCCAGCACGACCAGGACGGCTTCGGCATGGCGGTGAATCTGGATGGCGCCACGGCGATCTTGGGCGCGCCCTGGCTGGACGGCAACGCAAACGATCAGGGCGCAGCCTATGTTTATAACCTCGATGACGGCCTTTGGCTGCAGAACCAGGTGCTGCGACCTGACGATCCATCGGCTAACGGCTGGTTTGGTCAGGCGGTTGGGATTTCGGGAACCACGGCCTTTATCGGCGCGCCGGGGGCCCTGAAGTCCGCGCTGGCCGGCAGTGTCTACCGCTATTTACGGGAGGCAGGCGCTTGGCTGGGCAGGGCCTCTTATACCTCCGATGACTGTACGCCGTCACCACGCTCCCACGGCAACCCATGAAAACCGGTTTGTGATCAGCTTGGGCCTTGGAGCAGACCGTCACTTAAGACAAAAGCAAAATACATGAATAAAAAAAGGGACCCCGCTTAAGGGGCCCCTTTTAATTGGCATCAATTCGCCTGCTTACTTGTGCTCGGTGTATTCGGCGTCCACCACATCGTCGTCCTGGGCGCCGGGCTGGGGCCCGGCTTGGGGACCGGCGCCGGGCTGGGGACCGGCCTCACCGCCGCCCTGAGCCTGATACAGGGTCTGGGCCATGGCGTGGCTGGCGCTCTGCAGGGCCTCGAACTGGGCGTCCATGGCGGCGCGGTCGTCGCCGGGGTCCAAGGCTTTCTTGGCTTCGGCGATGGCGTTTTCCATGCTGCCCAAGGTGGCCGCGTCCAGCTTGTCCTTGTTCTCGGTAACCAGTTTTTCGGTCTGGTAGACCAGGCTGTCCAGCCGGTTGCGGCTTTCCACCGTCTTGCGTTGTTCGGAATCCTCAGCCGAGTAGCGCTTGGCGTCGGAAACCATGCGCTCCACTTCGCTCTCGTCCAGGCCGGAGCTGGCCTTGATCTCGATGGATTGCTCCTTGCCGGTGGCCATGTCCTTGGCGCCCACGTTGACGATGCCGTTGGCGTCGATGTCAAAGGTGACCTCGATCTGGGGCACCCCGCGTGGCGCCGGCGGCAGGCCGGTGAGCTGGAACTTGCCCAGGGTGCGGTTGTCCTTGGCGAACTCGCGCTCGCCCTGCAGTACGTGAATATCAACCGTGGTCTGGTTGTCGCCGGCGGTGCTGAATATCTCGCTCTTCTTGCTGGGGATGGTGGTGTTGCGCTCGATGAGCTTGGTCATCACCCCGCCCAGGGTCTCGATACCCAGGCTGAGTGGCGTAACGTCCAAGAGCAGCACGTCGCTGACTTCGCCGGTGAGTACGCCGCCTTGAATGGCCGCGCCCACCGCCACCACCTCGTCCGGGTTCACGCCCTTGTGAGGCTCCTTGCCGAAGAATCCCTTCACGATCTCCTGGACCTTGGGGATGCGGGTGGAGCCGCCCACCAGCACCACTTCGTCAACTTTATTGGGCTCCATGCCGGCGTCCTTAAGGGCCATGCGGCAGGGCTCCAAGGTGCGTTGCAGCTCGGCCTCCACCAGGGCCTCGAACTTGGAACGGGAGAGCTTCAGGTTAAGGTGCTTGGGACCGCTCTGGTCGGCGGTGATGAAGGGCAGGTTGATGTCGGTCTCCTGGCTGCTGGAAAGCTCCATCTTGGCCTTTTCCGCTGCCTCCCTGAGGCGCTGCAGGGCCATGGGATCCTTGGAGAGGTCGATGCCCTGCTCCTTCTTGAACTCGCCCACCAGCCAATCGATGACGCGCTGGTCCAAGTTGTCGCCGCCCAGGTGGGTGTCGCCGTTGGTGGCTTTCACTTCCACCACGCCGTCGCCCACTTCCAATACGGAAATATCAAAGGTACCGCCGCCGAAGTCGAACACGGCGATGGTCTCGTTAGTCTTCTTGTCCAGCCCATAGGCCAGGGCCGCCGCAGTGGGCTCGTTGATGATGCGCTTCACCTCCAGGCCCGCGATCTTGCCCGCGTCCTTGGTGGCCTGGCGCTGCGAGTCGTTGAAGTAGGCCGGCACCGTGATGACCGCGGCCGTAATTTTTTCGCCCAGATAGTCCTCGGCGGCTTTCTTTAGCTTGCCCAGCACCAGGGCGCTGATCTCGGGCGGTGAGTAGCGCTTGTCGCGCACCTGTACCTGCACTTGGTCCTGGCCGGTGTCCACTACCTTGTAGGGGACCTGGCGGATTTCCTCGGCCACTTCGCTGAAACGGCGGCCCATGAAACGCTTGATGGAATAAACCGTGTTCTCGGGATTGGTCACCGCCTGGCGCTTGGCGCTGGCTCCAACCAGGCGCTCGCCTTTTTCGGTGAATGCAACCACGCTGGGGGTGGTGCGGGCGCCTTCTTCGTTGGTGATGACCTTGGCCTCGGAACCCTCCATGATGGCAACCACGGAGTTGGTGGTACCTAAGTCAATGCCGATTATTTTTTCGTTTGCCATTGCTTCTTTTCCTCCTTTATCGATTTCTGATCCGCCGGGAGGCTTCTGCCCCGCCGGCGGGGTTTTTTGCTTTGTCGTATAAAAGCGGGGGGATATGCTCCGCGCTTCCCGCCGCGCCTTACATAGTTAAGTTAAGTCGGGATTTAGGCGATGCAAGGGTTTTGCGAAAAAGAAACTATGAATTGCATACTGCTATTAGCGGCTTATATTCTAGGTAAGTGGGACTAAAAAAGATTGGGTTCGTTTTTCTAGTATTCCGGCAAGGGGTTTGAAGATTCTCGAGTCTTTTTTTGGCAACTGTAGTGGGGAGTTATCGAAACATGCCAACCTTTGTGCACCTGGGCGGCAAGCCCTTGGACTCGCGCATACGCGAACTGGTAGAGCGGATGTCGCGTTCCGGCGAATCGGGCGCCTGGACGCCGGCCATGGATATTTACGAGACCCAAGACGAGGTGGTGATCGTGGCCGAGTTGGCTGGGGTGAGACGCGAGGACCTCAGGGTCATCCTGGACGGCAACGTGGTGCGCATCTACGGCCACCGCGGTCCGGCCTGCCTTGATCAAGGCGCGCGTTTCCACCGCCTGGAAATCGAGTCCGGGGCCTTTACCCGGTCCTTCCGCATTTCGGTGCCCTTCAAATCCGACGGCGTGGAGGCCAAGGCCGAAGATGGTTTCTTGTATATAAGGCTGCCCAAGGATATGGACGAACCCGAGACTCGTAAAATCGCCGTGAAGCGCGGTTAAAGGATAGGCACCATGACTGAACGCGATAAGTTGAGCCCGTCCGGTCCGGTGAACATAAGCGTGGGGCCCCCGGAGGACCAGGAGACTCCCAAGCCCATGCTGCAGCGGCCTGACTTGCCCGAACTGCTGCCCATTCTGCCGGTAAAGGACATGAGCATGTTCCCCCGCATGGTGCTGCCCATGCTGGTGGGCGAGAACCGGCACCAACGCCTGGTGGACGAGGCGCTTAGCGGCAATAAGATGCTGGGCCTGGTGGCCATGCAGCCCGAGCGCAAAGCCGAGCAGGTTAAAAGCGCCGAGGACATTTATGAGATAGGCGTGGCGGCTCTAATCCTCAAGATGTCCAAGGGCGATGACGGCGTGCGCCTGGTGGCCCAGGGCCTGACCCGCTTTGTGGTGCAGGAACTGGTTCGCACCAAGCCGTTTTTGGTGGCCCGGGTCAAGGCGGTATCCGATATACCCTCCAGCGACATGGAGACCTTGGCGCTGGGGTCCAACCTGCGTTCGCTGTTCCTGAAGGTGCTGGAGCTGTCGCCCCATCTGCCCGACGAGCTGAACGCCATCGCCAGCGGTTTGGACGACGCCGGGGCGCTTTGCGACATGGTGGCCAGCGCGCTCAACATCAACCCCGATGAGCGCCAGAGCGTGGTTGAGGCCCTGCAGGTAAAGGACCGCCTGCGGGTGGTGACCAATCTCATCAACCGGGAGATACAGGTCCTGGAACTGGGCTCCAAGATCCAGAGCCAGGTCAAGGAGGGCCTGGATAAGAGCCAGCGCGAATACTACCTGCGCCAGCAGCTCAAGGCCATCCAGCAGGAGCTGGGCGAGGGCGAGGAGCCGGGCTCCAGCGAAGTGGACGAGCTGCGCGATAAGCTTAATGCCAAGGAACTGCCCGCTGAGGTGCGCACCGAGGCCGATCGCGAACTCAAGCGCCTGGCCAGCATGCATCCCTCGGCCAGCGACTACCACGTCATCACCACCTATCTGGACTGGATCATCACCCTGCCCTGGATGGATTCCACCAAGGACCAGATAGAAATCGCCGAGGCCAGGAAGATCCTGGAGGCCGACCACTATGATTTGGATAAGGTGAAGCGGCGCATTTTGGAGTACCTGGCGGTGCGCAAGTTGAACCCTGAGATGAAAGGGCCCATCCTGTGCTTTGTGGGCCCCCCCGGCGTGGGCAAAACCAGCCTGGGCCGCTCCATCGCCCGCAGCATGGGCCGCAAGTTCAGCCGCATCTCCCTGGGCGGGGTGCGCGACGAGGCCGAGATCAGGGGCCATCGCCGCACCTACGTGGGGGCCATGCCCGGGCGCATAATCCAGCGCCTGAGAAGGGCCGGCTCCAACAACCCCGTGTTCATGCTGGACGAGGTGGACAAGGTGGGCGCCGATTTCCGGGGCGATCCCTCTTCGGCGCTCTTGGAGGTGCTGGACCCGGAGCAGAACTTCAGCTTCAGCGATCATTATCTTGACCTGGCCTTTGATTTGTCCAAGGTGATGTTCATCACCACCGCCAATGTGCTGGACACCATTCCGCCGCCCTTAAGGGACCGCATGGAGGTCATCGAGATACCCGGCTACACGGCCGAGGACAAACTCAAGATCGCCAAGCGCTACCTGGTGCCGCGCCAGCGCAAGGAGCACGGGCTCAGCAACAAGCAGCTCAAGATCCAGGACACCGCCATCAAGCTTTTGATCAAGTCCTACACCCGGGAGGCGGGCTTAAGGAACCTGGAGCGCGAGATCGGTTCCCTGTGCCGCAATGCGGCCCGCCGGGTGGCCGAGGGCGAAGCCAAGAGCGTAAACATAGGCGCCAAGGAGGTGCCCGGCGTCCTGGGTCCCGAGCGCATCACCCCCGATACCAAGCTCCGGACCGCGGTGCCCGGCGTGGCCACCGGCCTGGCCTGGACCCCCTTTGGCGGCGACATCCTGTTCATCGAGGCCACCGCCATGCCCGGCCGGGGCCAGCTCAACCTCACCGGCCAACTGGGCGACGTGATGAAGGAGAGCGCCCGGGCGGCGGTGAGTTACGTGCGCTCCAAGGCCGACGAGTTCAAGGTGGACCCCGAGCGCTTTGCCAAGGAGGACCTGCACATCCACATTCCGGCCGGCGCCATACCCAAGGACGGCCCCTCGGCCGGGGTGACCATGTTCACCGCGCTTTTAAGCCTTTTGACCGGGCGGCCGGTTAGGAGCGATCTGGCCATGACCGGCGAGATAACTCTGCGCGGCATGGTGCTGCCGGTGGGCGGCATCAAGGAAAAGATATTGGCCGCCCATAGGGCCGGGATCAAGACCATAATCATGCCGGCCCAGAACCAGCGCGACTTGGAGGAGGTGCCGGACAACGTGAAAAAGGCGCTTAAGTTCAAGTTCGCCGAGCGCATGGACCAGGTGGCGTTGTGGGGACTGGAACCGGCCAGCAAGGTAAAGGCCGCCAAGAAGAAGAAAAAGCCTGCCCGCAGGAAGGCTTCGTAGCATTTGCGCGGTTTCGGATTGTTGATAGCCATATGGGCGGCCGGACTGGGCTTTATGGCCTGCTCCGGCGGCCCGCCGCCCAAGGACCACAGCGTGGCCCAGGTCGACTTGGTGCGCTACATGGGCCGTTGGTACGAGATCGCCTCGTATGAGCCCATCTTCCAGCGCGGCTGCGTATGCAGCACTGCGGACTATGGCCTGATGCCGGACGGCACCGTGGCCATAACAAACGCCTGCCGCAAGGGTTCGCCTTCTGGAGAGTGGGCTAGCGCCATTGGCACCGCCAAGGTGGTGCGGGGAAGCAAAGGCAGCCGCCTCAAGGTTAGCTTCCAATGGCCCTTTGAGGGCGACTATTGGATCGTGGGTCTGGACCCCGAGTATCAATGGGCCCTGGTGGGCCATCCCCAAAAAAAATATCTTTGGGTGCTCGCCCGCCGGCCGGTCATGGACCAGGCCCTGTTCGATAGCCTTAAAGCCAAGGCCGCCGAACTGGGCTACGACGTAACCCGCCTCAAGAAAACCGAACAAACCTGTTGGAAGTAGGGAGTGTTGCTCTCGACGGGACGTCTCACTGGCCGCATACGCGCCCTCCGCCTATGGACGCTAGCGGCGGATAGCGCTTTAAGACCAACCAAATGCTTAGTACCGCACGTGACCAATAGTCGTGAAACATGGCCCGTTGAAAGCTGCAATATCACATCGGGGTTGAATACGGCACAGTTCAACGGCCAATCGAGAGCAACTTCAGCGCGCCGCCCTCGCGGGGCGAATGGCAGGTTGCCGAGTCCGGCCGCATTCAACCCCGATAGAGCAAGGCCGATCCAAACAATAGTGCGCACAACTCGTTGCCGTAGGCGTGCGGCGCGCACCGAAAATTTGGGGGACAGGCTTTCTCCGCGAACAGCACCCGTGGGCGCACAAGGGATATGCGGCTGAGCGAGGCAGCCTGCATGAGCCCTCCCCAAAGAAAACATGAAGCGTTTAATGGTTTGAGTTTCTACTTGAACTGCTTGAGCGCCTCGCGCAGGAGACCTTCCAAGGCCGGGTCGGGCTCCAGGACGGCCAGGGCCATTTCCACCGCCTTGGTGGCCTTGGCCTCGGGATAGCCCAGGTTGGTGAGAGCGCTCACCGCGTCGCTGACCAAAGGCGGTTTCTCTTCCACCGGCGCCGACTCGGGCGCGGCCTGGCCTTGGGGCAGGCGGCCTTCCAAATCCACCACCAGGCGGGCCGCGGTTTTCTTGCCCACCCCGGGCACCCTGCACAAGCGGTCCAAGTCGCGGCTTTTCACCGCCAGCCAGAGATCGTCCGGGGTGATGCCGGATAAGACGCTTAACGCCACTTTGGGCCCGATGCCGCTTACGCCGATGAGCTGGCCAAAGGCCGCCTTTTCGGGTTCCCGGCTGAAGCCATAAAGGTGGATGGCGTCGTCGCGCACCACCGTGTGCACCAAAAGCGTGGCCTCGGCGCCGGGTTCGGGCAGGTCGTAAAATGTGTTCAGGCTCACGAACAGGCGGTAGCCCACGCCTCCCACGTCCACCACCACGAACTCGGGGCGGCGGGTGACGATGCGGCCATGAATTCTGGCGATCACTTTAAACCTCGCAGGCCACGGGAGTGAAGATGGGTGATGGCCACGGCCAAGGCGTCGGAGGCGTCCAGGGAGAGATCGCGCCCCGCGTTGAGGATGGTGGCCACCATGGTCCTGACCTGCTCCTTAGCCGCCCGTCCGCCGCCCACCAGGGCCTTTTTCACCGAGGCCGGGGGGTACTCGTAAACCATGAGCCCGGCCTGGGCCGCGGCCAAAAGCGCCACCCCGCGGGCGTGGCCCAAAAGCAGGGCGCTGCGGGCGTTCTTGGCCTGGAACACGCCCTCCACCGCAACCTCGTCCGGTTCGTGCTGGGCTATGACTTGAACTAGGCCGCGATGGATGGCTTCCAGCCTCAGCTCGAAGCGGTCATCCGTGGGAGGGCGCAGGGTGCCGGCGGCGATCAGGTGGATGGCTCGGCCGCGCTCTTCCACCACCCCATAACCACAGACCCGGGAACCGGGGTCCAATCCCAGCACCCGGGCCGCCGGACGCCCGCCGGGGACCACGCTAATCCTCCAGCTTGGCCAGGATTTCCTCGGGTATGTCGAAATTGTTATAGACGTTCTGCACGTCGTCCAACTCGTCCAGGGCGTCGGCCAGGGCCAGGGCCTTGCGCGCCTCGTTCTCGTCGCTGATTTCCACCAGGGTGCCGGCGATCTTGATGAACTCGGCGTCGGCGGGCTCCATGCCCTGGGCCTTGAAGGCCTCCACCACGGCGGTGAAGTCTCCGGGCTCGGTGTAGACCTCCCATACGTCTTCGCCGTCTTTAATGTCGTCGGCCCCGGCCTCCAGGGCCGCTTCCATGATCTTGTCCTCGTCCAGGCCTTCCTTGTCAAAGGCGATGTAGCCCTTGGCTTCGAACATATAGGCCACGGCTCCGGCTTTGGCCAGGGAACCGCCGCGCTTGGTGAAGGCGTGACGCACTTCCGAGGCGGCGCGGTTTTTGTTGTCGGTGAGGCATTCCACCAAAAAGGCCACGCCGCCGGTGCCGTAACCTTCGTAGATGACCTCGTCGTAGGACACGCCCTCCAACTCGCCGGTGCCTTTTTTAATGGCCCGATCGATGTTGTCCTTGGGCATGTTCTGGCCCTTGGCCGCGTCCACCGCGGTCCGGAGCCTGGGGTTGCCGTCAATATCCCCTCCGCCCGCCTTGGCGGCCACCGTGATCTCCCGCATGAGGCGGGTGAATATCTGGCCCCGCTTGGCATCGGCCGCGCCTTTTTTGCGCTTGATGGTGCTCCACTTGGAATGACCCGACATAGGCCCTCTCTCCCTGTGCTTGTATGGCTATAGCCGCTGGCGGACCCGCCGCCCCTCGGCTAAGTTGGTCTTATGATTTGCGCCCCCCGGCGCTTGGCCAGGCCTTGACCGCCCGGAGCGGCTACTCGCCGCCTTTGTAGCCCTGGCCCAGGAGATATATCTCCTTGGAGCCCGCGGTGGTGACCTGGGGCTTGTAAGCCTTGCCCATCTTGAAGGCCTTTTTAACCCGGTGGATGAGCTGGTCCACGTCTTTTCCGTAAAACACCTTGGCCACCAAGGCGCCGCCCGGCTTTAACAGCGCCAGTCCAAGCTCCACCGCCGCGGTGGTCAGCTCCAGGCTCTTGATCACATCCGAGCCCTTGACCCCGGTGGTCTTGGGCGCGGCGTCCGATAGCGCCAGGTCATAGGCCGGGGCGAATTCCCTCAGAGTCTCTGGCCCTATGCTCAAGAGGTCGCCTTGCACAAAACGCGCATGGCGGGGCAACTCCACGCCGGGCGGCTGCAAATCCACCCCCACCACCAGGCCGCTTGGGCCCACTTTTTCAGCCGCGTACTGCAACCAGGAACCGGGGTGGCAGCCCAGGTCCAACACCTTTTGGCCGCGCCTAAAAAGCTTGTAGCGCCGGTCTATCTCTTGAAGCTTATAGACCGAGCGCGCGGCATAGCCCTCTTTCTTGGCTCGGTGATAATATGCGTCTTCTTGTCCTTGGCGGGCCATGGCTGCAAAAATCTAGCACAGGCGCGGTTTTAGAGCAAGAGGCGGCAGGGGCTCGCCTCCTTTGGTGGCAAGAAGGCTGTGCTGGCCGGGGTTGGATGGTTAAACCCCGGCCAGGGTTAACTTAGCAATAAGCTAAATTAGTTAGGCAACAACGCCCAATCAAACGGCCACGAGCTTTTTTGCCAAGCTTTCGGCCTGGGCCATAATGTCATCCTTGGCCAATACCTCACCCGGTTGGTGCACGCCCAGAGCGCGGATCAAATGGTTCTCAAAGCCGTACCACTTGAAGAAATAATCATAGCGGGGGAAGACGTCGGCGAATTGATCGCCGGCAGGGCTTTGCTGGGCGATTATCCACACCCCTTTTTTGCCGGGCTTAAGGCGGGACGGCACCGGGTTGGTCATATAGTCCGGCTTCACATAGCTGAAGGTGCGGTCGATGAAAGCCTTGGTTTGGCTGGACACCTCGCCGTAATAAATGGGGGTGGCCACCACCAGGACATCGCAGTCCTTTACCGCGTCCAATACCGGGATGAGCCCGTCGTGCAAGGCGCAGTGGTCCTTTTTGGTCTTGCAAACATAGCAGGCCTGGCAGCCCTTAAACTCCAGCTTGTTAAGGGCGAAGGTTTGGGTCTGGGCGCCCAGGGACTCGGCGGTTTCCATGAACTTGGCCGCCACCGCGGCGCTATTGCCCTTGGGTCTGGGACTGCCTAATAAACAGACGACATTCATGCGGGGCCTCCTTTGGTTATTATTCTTGTGCGGGGGAGAGTATCCCCTGCAGATAGATTCGGGCGTGAGTCAGGCAATAATCACGGATCACATCGGTTTCAGACTCCCTGCCATAGCAAAGAAATCCTCCGATAATGCCATTCAAGGAGGACCAAAACAAAAAGGCAAGCCTTTCAAAATCTTGGGCTGGCCAAACACCTTGTTCCACGCCTTTATGCAGCATCGATATCAAAAGGCTGAGAGCCCTTTGATCGGCTGCGGCCATGCGGTCCTGCATGGCTTGGGAAATCTTATCTCGGTCATAGGTGGTGCCGGAAAAGTGGAACAAGGCTTTGTAATGTTCCTGGTGGTTTTCGAAGAAAAGTGGAAAAGCCTCTGCACAGGCCAGGAATTCCTCTTGGGGGCTTAGGCCTGGCTTGAGCAGGCCTGTTAGGGTCTCAGTGAATATGCTCAGCGATTCCAGACAAATGTGAGCATAGATTTCTTCTTTACTGGCAAACAGGCCATAGATGGCGCTCCTGCCGAATTCCGCCGCCTGGCAGATATCGGCCACGGAAACCCCGTCAAAACCGCGCGAAAAGAACAGCTCCCTGGCCTTATCGATAATAAGCTCCCGTCTCTCCCGAAGCTCTTTTTCCCGTCTCTCCTTGGTGCCCATCAAACCGCCTTGTTGTTATTTGGTTCATCTTTAGACCTACAGTCTTAAATGGACTGTAAGTCCAAAATACCCCACGAACTCCTCCTTGTCCATGGGTTTGTAAAAATCATGCAGGTTGTGCGGCTGCGGACGATTTCGTAGAATAAACTGCCCCGCCGCAAGCAGCAGGTTATCGGCGGGAACCAAAACATCACGCCGAAAGCACCGGGATTATTTGATTCGCGATAAAATGATTCGATCAGTCAAACGGGGGATGCATTCATGGATAATGTGCTTATAAAGGAACATGG
>CAZDRW010000008.1:18787-21139 GCA_964507555.1 uncultured Desulfarculaceae bacterium | reverse complement strand
GTCCGGGCCCAGGGCGAACTCGATCCCGGCGATGGGTTTGCCCACGGTGCCGATCTTGATGTCGTCACCCATGTGGATGAAGGAAAGCCCCGTGGTTTCGGTCATGCCGTAACCCTCTTTGACGCGCACCCCCATGTCATGGAAAAAGCGCAGCACCTCGGGGCTCACCTTGGCCGCGGCCGAGAAGGCAAAGCGCGTCTTGCGCAGGCCGATGAAATTCTGCAGCGCACGCAGCATTAGCCAGTAGGCGGCATGATAGCGCAGTTTCAAGCCAGCGCCGACCGGTTGGCGCTGGATCAGGTGCTCAGCCCTGGCATGCCCCACCGCTACGCAGCGCTTGAAAAGCCATTGCCGCAAGCGCGAGGAGTCCTTGATCTTGATAAAGATGCTTGACTGCAGCTTTTCCCAGATGCGCGGCACGCCCAGGAAAACCGAGGGCGCCATCTCGCGGAGGTCGCTTTGGATGGTGGCGATGCTTTCCGCGAAGTTCACCGGATAGCCCACGAACAGGGGCAGGAACAGGCTGAAGATCTTTTCG
Organism: uncultured Desulfarculaceae bacterium; assembly: GCA_964507555.1. Taxonomy (GTDB): domain Bacteria; phylum Desulfobacterota; class Desulfarculia; order Desulfarculales; family Desulfarculaceae; genus Desulfocarbo. Next base: position 20,601 of record CAZDRW010000008.1, on the reverse strand, counting down.
GCCACGTGGCAGAGGGGAAGATAGGACACCACCGAATCGCGATCGCTGGCGCCTATGGCCTCTATGGTGCCCAGGGTCATGGATTCCACGTTCAGGTGGTTGATCATGGCGCCCTTGGGCTTGCCGGTGGTGCCCGAGGTGTAGACCATGATGCAGACATCCTCGGGCTTTCCCTTGGCGACCTCGTCCGCGAAAAAACCGGGCTCCTTGCGTTCCAACTCCCGGCCCAGCTCTTCCACCTGCTCAAAGGAAAGGATAAAGTCCTTGGGGTAATGGCGCAGGCCCTTCATGTCCTTGACGATGATTTTTTCCACCGTGGGCAGCTGGTCCCAGACTTCCAGGATCTTATCGGTCTGCTCCTGGTCCTCGCACACCACCAGCTTGCTGTCGGAGTGGTGCACCACGTAGTGCACTTCGGGATAGGGGCTGGTGGGATAAATCCCCACCGACACCCCGCCCAGGCAGATGGCGGCCAAATCCGAATACAACCACTCCCGGCAGTTTTCGCTGATTATGGCGAGAGGATCCCCGCGCCGGAATCCCAGGCAGTAGAGCCCCAAGGCAAAGTGCTTTACGTGCTCCAGGTACTGGTTCCAGCTCACCCGCTGCCAGATGCCGTAGTCCTTTTCCCTGAGTGCGACCTGATCGCCGCGCTCGGCCACCCGCTCCAGGAAAAACTGGCCCAATGTCTTGCGCGAAAGCTCCACCAAACGGCTCCGCTAAAATGATTTGCGATTAACCCTTGCCCTACCCAAAGCCTTATCAGCTAAGCCAGCGCTTGCGGCGCTTGTAGTGCTTGACCTCGCGGAAGCTCTTGCGCCCGCCGCCCTGCCCCAGACCCAGGTAAAACTCCTGCACGTCCTGGTCACTCAAGAGGCGCTCCACCGGTCCGTCCAGCACCACCCTGCCGTTCTCCATGATGTAGCCGTAGGAGCTCACCTCCAGGGCGATCTGGGCGTTTTGCTCCACCAGAAGAATGGTGGTGCCCTCCTTGCGGTTGATCTCCTTGATGATGGCGAAGATCTCCTCCACCAATAGAGGCGCCAGGCCCAACGAGGGCTCGTCCAGCATCATCAAGCGGGGCCGGGCCAAAAGCCCCCGGCTTATGGCCAGCATCTGCTGTTCGCCGCCCGAGAGATAACCCGCGGTTTGCTTGAGGCGCTTTTTAAGCACCGGGAAGTAACCGAAGCACTTGTCCAGGTCCAGGGCCACGCCCTTTTTGTCCTTACGGGTGTAGGCCCCGCAGGCGAGGTTCTCCTCCACGGTGAGATCCTGGAAGATACGGCGCCCCTCCATCACCTGGAAAATGCCGCGCCGCACAATGTGGTGCGGCTGCAAACCGGCTAGTTCCTCATCGTCGAAAAGAATCCGTCCGTCGGTGATCTCGCCGTCCTCCAGGGGCAGGAATCCGCTGATGGCTTTGAGGGTGGTGCTCTTGCCCGCGCCGTTGCTGCCGAGTAGCGCGACGATGCTGCCCTCGCGCACCTGTAGGGACATGCCCTTCAAGACCAGCACCACGTGGTTGTAGAGCACCTCTATGTTGTTCACGCTAAGTATCGGCGTTTCGCTGTCGGCCATTGCCCGCCCTGTTTCTTTAGCCCGCCCTTGAGGGGCGGGACCAGGGGAGAACCCATAGGGGCCGCCCCATGGGTTCTCCCCTCTTATGGCTAGATGCCGGTCATTACTAGTCCAGATAGATCCAGTCAGAGGCGGGCTCGAACTTGCCGCCCTTAGCCTTGTACACCTTGCCCACGGCGGTGGCGTTGGAGTGCTTGAAGCTGATCTTGCCGGCAAACGCGCCGGTATCCCAGTCC
>CAZDRW010000008.1:13485-18777 GCA_964507555.1 uncultured Desulfarculaceae bacterium | reverse complement strand
GGGGATCATCTTCATGAGGTTCTCGCCGGTGATGGGCAAGCCCTTGGCGCTGACCATTTCGCTTAGCTTCACGAAAACCATGCCGGTGAACCAGCCCTGCATATAGGAGTTGGGCCGGTAATCCACATCAGGATGATGCTTCTTGTTGAAAGCCTTAATGTCTTTGATCATGGGTACGTCGTCGTGATACCAGTAGGCGTAGGGGTTGACGCCCATGTAGCCCTCGCCGTCCTTGCCCAGCTTACCCAGGAGCATCTTGCTCATGGCCCAAAAGGAACCCATGAAGGTGGTGTCCAGGCCGTAGTCGCGAGCGCCGCGGATTACCGCCGGGATGGGCGGCACCACGTAGCCTTGGAAGATGCAGTAGTCGGGCTTGGCCTTCACCATATCCAAAAGCTGGCTGGTGATGTCCACCGCGCCCACCGCAGTCACTTCCTCGGCCACCACATCGATGCCCAGCTTCTTGGCCATCTCGCGGGCATAGGGGATGGGGTCGCGTCCGAACTCGGTGTCGGAATAGAAGAACGCCACCTTGGGCTTCTGGCCCTTTTTCTTGGGATGGGCGGCGATGTACTTCAGGAGGATACCGAACTGCTGGGCGTAGGTGGGCCCGCTAACGAACATGTAGGGGTTCTTCTTGCGGTCGGCCAGTTCCTGCGAAAACGAGGTGGAGCCGTAGAGCACGTGGTAGCGGCTGTTGATCTCCGGAGCCAGCGCCTTGCCCTGGCCGGTGGACTCGCCGTAATCCATGGGCGGGTTGTACTTGGCCATCATCTTCTTAAAAGAAGCTACCGCCCGTTTCAGGTCATAGCCCGAGTCCTCATAGATGTACTCGAACTTCTTGCCTCCCACGCCGCCTTTCTCGTTGGCGTAGGCCAGCGAATCGGCCAGGCCTTGATGGATGTGCTTGCCTGCAAAGGCGAAGCGGCCGGTAATGGGTTGTTGAGCCGTCACCTTGATAGTGTCGGCGGCAAAGGCCGCCCCCGCTGCCAGCAAAAGGCACAGCGCCGCGACCAATCCGATTATCAACACTCTCCCTTTCATCAAACCCTCCTTTGCTTGACTCACATCATTGCAAAGCCTCTTACGGGGAAGCCTCGCAGGGCGAGCTAGTACTCAAACGGCCAAAGCCGGAAATAATCCTTGAGCCGGCGCCACATCTCGGCCAAGCCGTGCGGCTCGAACACCAGGAACAACACGATCAGCAGGCCGAAGACCACCGTCTGCAAGGGAAACAGAAAGCTCATCACCCTTTCGCTCATGCCTTGGAACAGGCCCAGGCAGCTCTGCAGGATTTCGGGTACCATGGTCATGAATATGGCGCCGAAGATGGCGCCCAGGATGGAGCCCAGGCCTCCCACGATTATCATGGCCAGATAGCGCACGCTCTCATGCAGGGGGAAATGCTCGGGCGTCACCACCTTCACCAGGTAGGCGCTTAGGCAGCCGGCCACGCCAGCGTAAAAGGAGCTGGCCGCAAACGCGTAGAGCTTATAGCGGAACAGGTTTATGCCCATCAACTCTGCCGAGATGTCGCGATCGCGGATGGCGATGAAGGCCCGCCCCACCCTGGTGCGGAACAGGTTGCGCGCACCGGCGACCATGATCACCACCAGGGGCATGGTGACGAAATAGAGCCTGAATTCGGTGTTGAGCTTGAGGCCGAAGATCTCGGCCGGAGCCACGTTGATGCCCCTTATACCGCCGGTCAAGGACTCCCAGTGCACGAACAGAAACGTAAAGATCATTTGGGCGGCCAGGGTGGCGATGCATAGATAAAGCCCCTTCATGCGCATGGAAGGCGCGCCCACCATCACGCCGAAGAGGGCCGCTGAAATCCCGGACAGCGGCAGGCAGAGAATAAAGGGCAGGCCCAGGTGCGAGGTGAGGATGGCGGTGGTGTAGGCGCCGATGCCCACGAAGGCGGCATGGCCCAGGGAAATCTGCCCGGCCGCGCCGGTGAGGATGTTTAGGCCCACCGCGCCGATCACCGCCACGCCGGTGAGGTCGGCCATGTACAGGAGATAGTCGCCGGCCATAAAGGGAAACACGGCCAGGGCCGCCAAAAGAACGCCCAGCCAAAAGCGCGAGGTAGGCGTGCTGAAAACAGCTTCGTCGGCCGCATAGGTCTCTTTAAAGTTGCCTACATGCATTTGATGCCTTCTTGGCTAGCCGCCCGGTGGTATGAAAAGCGCACTGGGGCGCGCAGCATGTTCTTTTGTCTCACAGCCGTTCGATTTCCTCTTTGCCGAATAAGCCGTAGGGCTTGAAAAACAGGATCAGGACCAGCACCACAAACGGCGCCACGTCTTTCACGCCGCCTCCCACGTAATGGTCCAGATAGCCGCCGGCGATGTTTTCCACCAGCCCCACGATGAAGCCGCCCAGCACCGCGCCAGCGATGGAGTCCAGGCCTCCCAAGATCACCACCGGGAAAATCTTCAACCCCACATTCCCCAGGGTGGGCTGGATACCGCCGATGTTGCCGATGATGATGCCGCCCAAAGAGGCCGCCACCGCGCCCATGGCCCAGGCCAGGGTGAACATGGAGCGCACGTTGATGCCCATGGAAAAGGAGGCCATCTGGTCGTCGGCCGTGGCGCGCATGGCCACGCCCACCTTGGCGTACTTGAAAAGCAGCGCGAAAACCGCCACTGCAATCATGGCCGTTACGAAACCATAGAACAGGTTGGAACGTATGATGAGACCGCCGATGATCACCGGGGCGCGGGGAAACAAGGACGGAAAGCTCTTGAAGTCGGTGGACCAGAAAATCTCGGCCAAGCCCATGAGGATGGAAGAGAGGCCGATGGTTACCATGATGATGCTGATCGCCGGCTGGCCCAACATGTGGCGCAGGATGCTGCGCTCCACCAGAAAGCCCAACATGGCCGCGGCCAGCATGACCAGGATAAACGACGGCACCACGGGCAGCCCGGCCATGACCATGAAGGTGTAGAAGAAATAGGCCCCGATCATCATGAACTCGCCGGTGGCGAAATTGATGATGCTGGTGGCCTTGTAGATGAGCACAAAGCCCAGGGCGATCAGGGCGTAGACCCCGCCCACCGCGATGCCGCTAATCACCAGCTGGCCGAACATTCCCATGCTAGCTCTTCTTCTCCCCCAGATAGGCCTTGATTACCTCTGGGTGGTGCTGCACCTCCTGAGGCCGGCCCTCGGCCAGCTTTTGGCCGAAATTGATCACCATCACCCGGTCGCTGATGTCCATGATCACGTTCATGTCGTGCTCGATTATGACGATGGTTACGCCGCGCTCCTCCTTGATGTCCAGGATGAAGCGGGCCATGTCCTCGGTCTCCTCCACGTTCATGCCGGCCACCGGCTCGTCCATTAAGAGCACCTTGGGCCGCATGGCCAGAGCCCGGGCCAGTTCCACCCGCTTTTGCAGGCCATAGGCCAGGGCCCCCACCGGATATTTACGGATATGCTCGATCTCCAGGAAGTCAACGATGTCCCGCTCCACCTGGGCGCGCAGATTCATCTCCTCCTCGTGCGCCTTGCCCCAATAGGTGAAAGCGCCCAAGAGGCCGGTTTTGAGATGGGCGTGGGCGCCCAGCTTGATGTTGTCCAGCACGGTCATGCCGCGGAAGAGGGCGATGTTCTGAAAGGTGCGGGCCAGCCCCAAACCTGCGCGGCGGTCCGGCGAAAACCTGGTTATGTCGCTGCCGTTAAAAGTAATCTTGCCTTGATCGGGCTTGTAAAAGCCGCCCACGCAGTTGAGGATGGAGGTTTTGCCCGCTCCATTGGGGCCGATGATGGCGTATATTTCGCCCTCCTCCACCGAAAAGCTGACGCTGTTGAGCACCGACAGGCCGCCGAAGGAGAGGCTTAGGTTTTCCACGCTGAGCACGGCCAAATTATTAAGGCTCCTTCTGAACGTGGTCGGGAAACGGCCGCCCTAAATGCCGCAGCCCAAGCCTTTTGGGCATGGCGGCCAAAAGCTTGGCCCCAGAATTGTCATGGCGCAGAGGACCGGTCGACGGCCGGAATTGGCATAGAGGCGCGACGGAGTTTCTTGGCGATTCATTATCCGGCCAATGCCCTTGGGCTGATAAAGCAAAAGACGCCTGCCGCCGGATGTTTTGGGGGGGCGCGGCAAATCCATCTTTTGGGGGCCAGCTTTGAAAATGAACCATATTAGCTTGTGTCTTCGCGAAGGATGATGATCGATATTTTTTCATATTTATCGCATATTAATGCAATACTCGGCCCTTCCGGGTCAACTCTATTGCAGCCCTAGTGAATTTTTTTTGCAAAAGTTTTCCGCCTGGCCGAGAAAAGCCCAGCCGGCAACCACCAGCTGGGCTTGGGGATTTTAGGCAAAGGCGTCAACCGGCCTTCCTGACCGCCGCCCCTATTCTTATTTCTTGTATGCAGGCTTCCTCTTCTGCAGAAACGCAGCGATGCCCTCCTTGGCCGCATCAGTACAGGCGATCTTGCCGAACCCGCTATAGCCGATTTCCAGGGCCTTGGCCAGGCTCCCCGCCGCCGCTCCCGCCTCCACGGTTTCCTTAACTATGCCCACCGCTTCGCGGCTGAGCTGCAGCTTGCCACACATGGGCGGGTCCGGCAGTTTGATTGCCGGCAGATCGACGGCGCCTTCCTGGATGCGGGGCAGATTGCCGACCAACCTGTTCACTTCTTCCACCGCCGCCGCGATCAACTCGCTGTAGCCATCCACCAGCTTGGCCACCATGCCGATCTCGGCCGCTTCCTTGGCAGAAATCTGTTTGCCCAGGCAGAGCATCTCATGGAAGGTCTGGGCTCCCTGAGGCCATTTGCGGTAAGGGACGATGCACCCGCCGATGCCGGCCAGGATGCCCAGGGTGATCTCGGGCAGGCCGAAACGGACCCTTGGCGAGGCCACCATGCCATGGCAGCGCAGCGCCACCTCCAAGCCGCCGCCCAAAGCCACGCCGTTCACCGCCGCCACCACCGGCTTTTCCATCTGATCCATGAACACCTGTACCTTGGCGCAGTCGCGGGCGTATTGCACCGAGGCCTTGGCGTCGCCCAGCATGGAGGGGAATTTGCCTATGTCGGCCCCGGCGGAAAACGCCTGATTGCCGTAGCCGGTGATGACGAATCCCTTGACCGCGGGGTCGTCGGCGAATTCCTGCAGCACCGAGAGGATCTCGCCGGTCACCTCGTCGTTGAGCGCGTTCATGGCCTGGGGCCTGCGGATGGTGATGACCTTGACATCCTCCACGTCGTCAACCAGGAGGTGGCGCTTGAAATCCAGATAGCTAGACAGGGCCTCCTTGGGCT
>CAZDRW010000008.1:0-13475 GCA_964507555.1 uncultured Desulfarculaceae bacterium | reverse complement strand
GGGGAAGCCGGGCCGGGACTTAGCGAACTCGGCCATGATCCGGCTAACCTCGGACTCGCCCAGCCTGGTCATCACCTCCAAGGGGCCCTGCCGAAAGCCCAAAGCCACCTGGCAGCCGAAGTTAAGGTCGGCCTTGGTGCCGATCTGGCGGTCCACGATGTCAAAGGACTGGGCAAAGAGGATGCCCAGCAAGCGGTCGCGGATGGTCTTTTTCAAGCCGTCCGGCACCTCCACCTTGCCGCCCGGGCGGGGGATCTGCCAGCGGTTGACCGAACCCAGGATGGAGGCGTGTTTGTAGTGGGCCCCCTCCTCCATCTGCAGGGTGGTGGCCTCGACTATGATGGGGTTGCCGTTGGCCAGGTTCAAAACGAAGAAGGGCCCGGCAGAGACGAATTCCTCGGCCACCTTGTCGACTTGGGCGGCCAAAGCCTCGTTTAAAAGATAGGCCGATTCGTTGCACCAGTTGACAAAGACGCGGTCCAGCATGAAGCAGATGGCGTTGTCGGTCACAATAGGGGCTTTGCCGGTATGGGCGAAGAACCAGCAAAGATAGTCCACCACCTCGCGGTCGGACTTCGCCCAGTCGATCACCTCCACCGGCAGACTGCGCCAAGCCGGGGCGAAAAAGTGGGTCACCGTGGCGCGCTGGGGCTTTTGTATGGCCCCGAAGATGCGGTCGGCCGGGATGGAGCTGGTGTTGGAGGTGATGATGGCGTCCTGGCTTACAATGGACTCAACCTGGGCGAAAATCTTCTGCTTCAGGGGAATGGCCTCGGTGGCGGCCTCGATGATGAGCCCCGCGTTCTTGATGGCCTGATAATCGCTGGTGTAGTTGATGTTCTTTAAGACCGCCTGTGCCTGCTCCGGCCTCATCTTGCCGCGCTCCACCGCCTTGTTGGCATAGCCGTTCAGACGCTCTTCGGCCTGCTTGAGGGCCTTTTCCGCAATATCCACCAGGTGCAGGGTGGTGTCCGGCAAGGCGCTTTTCAAGTAGTAGCCGATGTCGGGGCCGATGGTGCCGGCGCCGATCACCGCCATTTCCTTGGGCAAGAACCGCTGGGGCTTCAGTAGCAGAGGATTAAACACAGAGGGGTACAGCTTGCGATCTTGGCTCATTCTCCACGCTCTCTTTTGCTCCGGCTTTGGGGCCGAATTCATTTGCGGGGCCGGCGCCAGGCTTTAACCCGGCGATATCGGTCATTCGCTAATTATCTGGACCTTTTTTATATGATCAGTCACTTACATCTTCAGGGCCAATAAATGCTATTTACCGCGATAATGGCGCTTGACATGCTTGATCGGCCCAACCTATAATCTCCGCATACTGTATACAGCATACCGAATCGAAGTCATCTTAAACTGGCTTGAGGCTTTTCGTCAATATAAGCATTTAGCGCCTTTCTTTAGGGATTTTAATGAACCCATTCGGCGAAATCACTATCCTCAGTTTGGAACAGGCCACGGTCCTGCCCTACCTAACCTATCGCCTTGCCATGGACGGGGCCCGCGTGATCCGCCTTGAGCATCCCAAATTCGGCGATCCCAACCGCATGGTGGGCGAGCCCATAGACGGCGAAGAGCGCATGAACCAGTATTTCCTGCCCATCAACGCCGGCAAAGAGGCGATCACCCTGAATCTGGGCGAGGCCAAGGGGCGTGAGCTGTTGAAGCGCCTCATCTTGGAACTGGATGTAGATATTTTCGCCACCAACCAGCTGCCCAGTTCCTATGCCAAGCTGGGCATCGCGCCCGAGACGCTCAGAGAGATAAAACCCGAGCTGATATGGCTGGGCGTCAGCGGCTTCGGCCCGGAGCACGTGGAGGCGGCCTACGACCCCATCCTGCAAGCCCGGGGCGGGCTCATGGAAATGACCGGCGAGGTCGGAGGCGAGCCCCAGGTCATGGGCATCCCCCTGCCCGACATGGGCACCAGCGAGCACGCCTACGGAGCGCTGATGAAGGCACTATTTACCCGCGAGCGCAACGGTGAGGGGGCCACCTTGCAGCTAAGCATGTTCGCCTCCACCGTGAGTTGGCTTACGGTGCCCATCACCCTGAGCAGCAGCTTTGGGGTGCCAGTCACCCGGCGGGGCAATACCCATCAATTCTTCTCGCCGGTGAGCGTGTATCCCACAGTTGACGGTTTCATTTACCTGGCCGTGGGCAATGACCGGCAATGGGCCGAGTTGGTGAAACTCCCCGAGTTCCAGCATCTCGACAAGCCTGAATATGAGAAAAACCTGGGCCGTAACCGCGACGTGGAAAATTTGAACATGGCCATGGCCGATATCACCAGCCGCCTTGAGAGCGCTGATCTGATCGCCAAGTTAAAGGCCATCCGTTTGCCGGTTTCCAAGATCCAGACCATCCCCGAACTGGTGGCCGACCCCTTGGTAAAGCCCATGTTACTCAAAAGCAAGGACCCCAAGACTGGCCTGGAAATAACCCTGGCGCCGCCGCCCTACTCCACGAGCTTCTTGGAGGAGCGGGGCCGGGAACTCAGCTTCCCCCCGCGCTTCGGCGAACACAACGCCGAGGTTTTCGGACAACTGGGTTTTGAGCAGGCCGAGCTTAACGATTTGCAGGAACAAGGCATCATCTAACCGCAAGCGGAGCAGCTGGCGTTAAGTTTTTATCAAGACCTTATCAGCCCCAAGCGGCATGGCTGCGTTCGCTAAGTGCAGCGAGCTCTTTCGGCCGCAAGTGGAGAGCAACATGAACATCGCGGTGCTCGTAAAGCAGGTGCCCGACACCCACGAGATCAAGCTGGACCCCAAAACCGGCACCCTGATCCGCGAGGGGGTGGAGAGCATCATCAACCCGGACGACCGTCTGGGTCTGGAGACGGCGCTCATCTTAAAAGACACTCTCGGCGCCAAGGTCACGGTGCTCAGCATGGGGCCGCCTCAGGCGGTGGACGCCATCAGCGAAGCCCTGGCCATGGGCGCTGACCAGGGAGTGCTTTTGACCGACCGCAACTTCGCCGGCGCCGATACCTGGGCCACCAGCTACACCCTGGGCAAGGCCCTGGAGCGCGTCCAGACGGAGACGCCTTTGGATCTGGTGATCGCCGGCCGCCAGGCCATAGACGGCGACACCGCCCAGATCGGACCTCAGGTGGCCGAGCATCTGGGCTGGCCCCAGATCACCTACGTAAAGGAACTCCAGCTGGAGGACGGCTTCCTGCGCGCGGTGCGCAAGGTGGCCGGCGGCGTGGAGAAGGTTTCCTGCCCCCTGCCGGCGGTGATTACGGTGCTGGACGCGCCCTGTGATCCGCGCTGGGCCATGGTGGACCGTCTCCTGTGGGCCTGCGGCCCCAAGGCACCCATCCAAGTCTGGGACGCGGCCGACATCGAAGCCCCGGCCAAGACCACGGGCCTCAGGGGATCTTTAACCCAAGTGCTGCAAACCTTCAGCCCCAAAAGCGAACGCAAAACCGAATGGCTCGAGGGCTCGCCCGACGAGCAGGCGCGCCAACTGGTCAGCGCGCTCAGCCAGCGGAACCTAATATAGAGAGGCCAGATCATGGCTGTATGGATAATCGAAGAAAACTGCACCGGCTGCGGGTTGTGCGCCAAGGCTTGCCCTTACGGCGCCATCGTGATCGAGGATAAGCTCGCCCGCCTCACCGATCGCTGCACCGAGTGTGGGGCCTGCCTGGCGGCGTGCAAGTTCGAAGCCCTGGATTCCGATATCGCCCAGGAACCCATCCCCGACCTTTCGGGCTATAAAGGCGTATGGGTCTTTGCCGAAGTGCGGGACGGCAAGCTTTTACCGGTGAGCGGCGAGCTCATGGGCGAAGGCGGACGCTTGGCCGCGGAGCTTGGCCAGGAACTCTGCGCGGTGCTGATCGGGAGCGGCGTCGCGCCGCTTGTGGATGAGTTGGCCAGCCTGGGCGCCCAAAAGGTATACCTGGCCGACGACGCCAAGCTGGCGGTCTACTCCACCCTGGCCTACACCCGGGTGCTGGCCGACATGATCCGGGCCCATGCGCCCTCGGTGCTGCTCCTGGGCGCCACCCCCCTGGGCCGCGATCTGGCCCCGCGCCTGAGTCGCCGCATGGATCTGGGGCTCACGGCGGACTGCACCCAGCTCAGCATCGACAAGGAGACCGGCAATCTTCTGCAGACCCGGCCGGCCTTCGGCGGCAACGTAATGGCCACCATCTACACCCCCCGGGTGCGTCCCCAGATGGCCACGGTGCGGCCCGGGGTCATGGCTCCCCCCGAACTCAAGACCGGGGTCAAGGCAGAAGTCATCAAGCAAGAAGTCGTGCTGGAACCCGGCGATCTTATGGTCAAGCTGTTGTCCTTTACACCCCAGGAAGTCCAGGGTGGGGATCTCAGCCAGGCCAAGGTGATTGTGGCCGGCGGCCGCGGCTGCCGCAGCCAGGAAGGATTCGACCAGCTTGCCGAGCTAGCCGACGCCATAGGCGCGGAACTCGCCGGCACCAGGGTGGCGGTGGAGGAAGGCTGGATCGGGGTGGAGCGCCAGGTCGGCCAGACCGGAATCACAGTGCGCCCCGAGCTTTACATCGCCTGCGGCATTAGCGGCGCCATCCAGCACCGCGCCGGCATTCTGGGGTCGCGCTTCATCGTGGCCATCAACCGCGACGCCAACGCGCCCATCTTCTCGGTGGCCGACTACGCCATCGTGGGCGACGTGTCAAAAGTGGTGCCGGCCATGGTGGCGGCGCTGAAGGAGGCGCGCTAGCCATGAGCAAACAAGTGCTGCGTTCAAATCCGGAAAAGCTGCTCAGGCAGATCATCGCCCGCTTCGTGGCCGAAGAGATCGCCCCCCATGCCCGCGAGTGGGACGAGAGCCAAAAGATCCCCAAGGAGCTGTTTAAAAAAATCGCCGATATGCGCATCTTCGGCCTGCGCTACCCCATAAAGGGCGGCGGCTGCGGCGGCAACAGCACCCTTTACTGCATCATGTGCGAAGAGATGGCTAAGGGCCTACTCTCCCTGGCGGCCAAGGTAGCCAAGCAATGCCTCATGGGCACCGAGCACCTGTTCCGCTTCGGTAGCCCAGAGATGAAGGAGAAATATTTCGAGCCTGCCATGCGTGGGGAAAAGATCGGATCCTTCTGCCTGACCGAGCCCGAGGCGGGCGGCGACCTGGGCGCGGTGGCCACCACCGCCGTCCAGGATGGTGACGGGTGGATCATAAGCGGCATGAAGACCTGGATCACCAACGCGCCCATTGCCGATTTCTACACGGTTCTGGCCCAAACCGATCGCAGCAAGGGCGCGCGCGGCCTGAATTTCTTCTTCGTGCCCCGCGACACCCCCGGCGTCAGGGTCAGCCCACGTTTCGACACCTTGGGCACCCGCACCACCGACATCGCCGAGGTGGCCTTCAACGACTGCCGCATCCCGGCCGACCACATCCTGGGCATACCCGGCAAGGGACTCAAGTCCCTCTTAAGCATCCTGGCCGATATCCGCGCCATGACCGCGGCCTTGGCCCTGGGCCTGGCCAAGGCGGCCTATGAGGCCAGCTTCCAGTACGCCCAGGAGCGCCAGGCCTTTGGCAAGACCATCAACAAGTATCAGCTCATCCAAGCCAAGATATCCAACATGGCCACCGACATCTGGGCCTCGGAGCTGATGCTTTACGAGACCACCCGCAAGATCGACGCCGGCCTGCCCGCCGGCAAGGAATCAATGATGTTGAAGTACTTCGCCACCGAGACCGCCTGCCGCTGCTGCGACGAGGCCACCCGCATCATGGGCGCCTACGCCTACTCCATGGAGTATCCGGTGCAGCGCTTTTTCCGGGACGCCCGTTTCCTGCTCTATGGCGGCGGCACCCACGAAGTGCTTCAGCAAAACATCGCCAGGGAGCTAAAATTCTGATGATTAGCGAAAAGGCCATCTCGTCCTCCCACCCGAAAATAGAGCGCCGCCCTCTGGGCGAGCAGGTTTTCGGCCTGGTGCGCCGCATGATCTCGGAAGGGGAGCTTAAGCCCGGTGAGCGCCTGGTGGAGGAGCATCTGGCCCACCGCATAGGCACCAGCCGCACCCCCATCCGCGAGGCCCTGCACCGTTTGGTGCAAGAGGGCCTGGTGGAGCGCCGCAAGCGGGGCGGCTATGTGGTGCGCCCCATTTCGGCCCAAGAGGTGGAGGAAGTGACCGGGGTGCGTGCGGTCCTGGAAAGCTATGCCGTGGAATTGGGGAGCAAACGCCTCGGCGAAACCGCCCTGGCCGAACTGGAACGCAATGTAGCCGAGTTCGAGAAGGCCCTGGCGGCCGGCAACCAGAAGCGCTTGGTGGAACTCAACACCCAGTTCCACACCATGGTCTACCACCTGGCCGGATCAAAACTATTAGTGAGGCTCATCAGCGATCTTGCCGAAACCCTGCACCGGTTCAGAATTGCCCTATTATCGGACCCCAAGGCCGCGGCCCGCTCCTTGGAGGACCATCGTGAAATGCTGGCGGCATTGAAAGGCGGCGACCAGGAGCAGGCGGTACGGGTCTGCCGGGCCCATATCCTGGCCGGCGGCGCCTGGATTTTGGAACAGCTTAAAGAGCAGGACATCGAGGAGAATTAAATGGCGGCTGCAAGCCAGAAAAACATACGCATACTGGTGGCCAAGCCCGGCCTGGACGGCCACGACCGCGGCGCCAAGGTCATCGCCCACGCCCTCCGGGACGCCGGGTTCGAGGTGATCTACTCCGGCCTCCACCAGACCGTTGAGCAAATCTTATCCGCGGCCATGCAAGAAGCAGTTGACGTGATCGGGCTCAGCATCATGAGTGGGGCCCATCTGCCCATCAGTCAAAAGCTCATGGCCGGGCTCAAAGAAAAAGGCATGGACGACGTGGCCGTGGTGGTAGGCGGCGTCATTCCCCACCGCGACATCCCCGCGCTCAAGGACATGGGCGTTGACGGTGTGTTTCCCGGCGGCTCGGCCCTGGACAACATCATCTCGGGCGTGCGCCAAGCCGCTAGTCAGAGAGGCGAGGCATAAACATGGGCGTGGCCAAATACACCAAAAACGATAAAGACGCCATCAGCGAGGTCGAACTGCACAGCGGCATCAAGGTAAAACCGGTCTATGGTCCGGCCGACCTGGAGGCGGCGGGCTTCGACTATGCCGCCGACCTGGGCGATCCCGGCGAATACCCCTTCACCCGGGCTCTGCATCCCATGGGCTACCGCTCGCGGGCCTGGACCACGCGGCAGTATTCGGGCTTCGGCACTCCGGCCGAGACCAATGAGCGCTTCAAGCTCTTGATCGACCACGGCCAGAACGGACTTAACGTGGCCTTCGACCTGCCCACCCAAATGGGCTACGACTCCGACGATCCCATGTCCGAAGGCGAGATCGGCCGGGTGGGCATGGCGGTGGACACCTTGGCCGATTTCCAAACCGCGTTCAAGGACATCGACCTCACCAAGATCGGCTCGGGGCTCACCATCAACGCGGTGGCCTGCATCATGCTGGCCATGTACGAGGCCTTGGCCCGCAGCCAGGGCGTGGACACCGCCAAGATCAGCGCCACCCCCCAAAACGACATCCTCAAGGAAATCATCGGGCGCGGGGCCTGGATTTTCCCGGTGCGCGCGGGAGTGGATCTCACCTGCGACGTGATCGAATACGCCACGGCCCAAGGCAAGCTGCCCCGCTGCAACCCGGTCAGCGTATGCGGCTATCATATCCGCGAGTCCGGCGCCACCCCGGCCCAGGAGATCGCCTTCGCCTTCGGCATCGCCTTCGCCTATGTGGACAACGTGGTGGCCCGGGGATATAAGCCGGAGCAGGTGGCCGGCCGCTTCAGCTTCAACTTCAACATCTTCGGCAATCTCTGGGAGCAGGTGGCCAAGTTCCGCGCCGCGCGCAAGCTTTGGGCGAAGCTTCTGCAAGAGCGTTACGGTATCAAGGACAAGAAGACCCTGTTCCTGCGCGGCCTGTTCGGCGGCGGCGGCTACGGGCTCACCAAGGCTCAGCCCATGAACAACATCGTGCGCGGAGCCTACTACGGCCTGGCCGCGGCCCTGGGCGGGGCCCAGACCACGGCGCTTTGCTCCTATGACGAGGCCTTCACCATCCCCACGCCCGCCTCGGCGCTTTTAAGTCTGCGCACCCTGGAAATCCTCATGGACGAGATCGGTCTGCGCGACACGGTGGACCCCTTGGCCGGCAGCTACTTCATCGAAACCCTCACCAAGCAGATGGAAGACAAGATCCTGGAGGAGATGGAGCGGGTGGACCGCTGGGGCGGCATGGTGGCCGCGGTGGAAAGCGGCCAAGTGCAGCGCCTGGTTTCCCGCCAGGCCTATGAATGGGAGCGCGATCTGGCCGAGGGCCGGCGCATCAAGGTCGGCGTCAACAAATATGTGGAAGAGGACGAAGAGCCCGAGGTTGAGTTGCATGAATACGCATTATCCTCGGCCGAGGCCCAGATAAAAAGCTTGAACGATGTCCGGCGCTCCCGCAGCCAGAAGGACGTGACCGCGGGCCTCAAGGCTTTGGAAAAAGCGCTCAAGGCCGGAGAGAATGTGATGCCTGCCCTGGTGCAGTGCTGCCTGGCCTTCGCCACGGTGGGCGAGATGGCGGGTTTAATGAGGCAAGAGTTGGGCGAACTCAAGGAACCCTCGATTTTCTAAGCTTGGCTTGGCCAACGAAGGACGGCTGGGATGAAATACAAGATCGGTATCGACGTAGGCGGAACCTTCACTGACTTCCTGCTCACCATGGAGGACGGCAGCTCCGAAATATACAAGGTGCTCTCCACTCCGGAGGACCCCAGCATCGGCACCATGAAGGGCATCGGCGAAATGGCCCAGGCCCGGGGTCTCGGTATCGAGGAGTTCCTCGGCCAGGTCACCACCATCGTGCACGGCACCACGGTGACCACCAACGCAGTGCTGACCCTAAGGGGCGCCAAGACCGGCCTCTTGACCACTCCCGGCGTGCGCGACGCCTTGGAGATGCGGCGCGGCATCCGCGAGGAGCAGTACAATAACCGCTATGCCAACGCCGAGCCGGTGGTGCCGCGTTACCTGCGGCGGCCGGTGGGCGGCCGCCTGGATTACGCGGGCAAGGAGCTGGAACCCCTCAGCCTGGACGACGTGCGTAAGGCCTGCGAGCTGTTCAAGGCCGAGGGCGTGGAGGCGGTGGCGATCTGCTTCATGAACTCCTTTGCCAACCCAGCCCAGGAGGAAGCGGCGGCCAAGTTGGTGGAAGAGCTTTTACCCGGCGCCTATTTAAGCGTCTCCACCCGGGTGCTGCCCTCCATACGTTTCTACGACCGGGTTTCCACCACCAGCCTCACTGCCTTTGTGGGACCCATCCTCAAATGCTATCTGGACAGCCTGGTTAAAAAGCTTGCTGACGTGAAATACAGCGGCATTCTTTTAATCATGCAGTCCAACGGCGGGGTGACCACCCCGGCCAATGCCCAGGCCAACGCGGCCACCACCCTACTCTCCGGCCCGGCCGGCGGCCCGGTGGCTGGCATCGCCTATGGCGAGGTGCACGACCAGAAGAACCTGATTACGGTGGACATGGGCGGCACCAGCTTTGACGCGGCCTTGGTCAAGGACGGCAAGCCTCTGGTCACCACCGAGGGCGACATCGACCGCCGCCGCATCGCGCTTCCCATGCTCAAGGTGGTCACCATCGGTGCGGGCGGCGGCTCCATCGGCTGGATCGACGAAGGCGGTCTCCTGCGCATGGGTCCCCAATCAGCCGGATCATCCCCCGGCCCCGCCTGCTACGGTCTGGGCGGCGAACTGCCCGCCTGCACCGACGCGGACCTGGTATTGGGCTATCTAGCGCCGGATTTCTTCGCCGGCGGCAAGATGCCGCTTAGCGTGGAGAAAGCCCGGGCGGCCATCAAAAAGCAGGTGGCCGATCCCCTGGGCTACACCGTGGAGCAGGCCGCGGCCGGCATGTATCAGGTCATCAACGTGAACATGGCCGCCGCAGTGCGCGAGGTGAGCGTGGAGGAAGGCGTGGACCCCAGGGACTTCCCCCTGGTGGTGGCCGGCGGCGCCGGTCCCAACCATGCCTGCATGATCGCCTACGAGCTGGAGATCCCCCTGCTCCTGGTGCCGCGCGAGTCCTCGATCTTCTGCGCGGCCGGCATGCTCATGAGCGACTTGCAACACGACTTTGTGCGCACCTACAGCTGCCATCTCATGGATGCGGACTTGAAGCACTTCCAGGGCATCATAAGCGACATGCGTGCCGAGGGAGTGAAGCTCCTGGAGGATGAAGGCATCCCCGAAAACAGGGTGCGCACCACTTACGTACTGGATCTTCGCTATGTGAAGCAGTACCACGAGGTGAGCGTTGAGGTGAGCGAGGAAGAGATCAAAAGCGGCGACCTGGCAGGCATGGCCGCCCGCTTCCACCCCGCCCACAACCGGCTCTATGGCTATGAGCTCAGCGACACCGACACTCCGGTTGAGTTGATCAACATCAGGGTACAGACCATCGGCGTCACCGAAAAGCCGCGTTTCAGCGAGGAGCCCTACTTCGGCGACGACCCCTCCGGCGCGGGGAAGGGCGAGCGCCGGGCCTATGTCCCCAGCGCCGGGGAGTTTCAGCAAGTGCCGGTTTATGACGGCGCTCTCTTGAAACACGGCATGCGCTTCAACGGTCCGGCCATGGTGGAGCAGGTCAACACCTCCACCTTCATCACCCCGGAATACCGCATGGTGGTGGACCGCTACGGCAGCATGACCATCTACCTGCCCACCAAAGAAGCAGAAGTTTTAGGGAGGATCGGGAAATGAGCCAGGTCAAGATAGACAAGGTACTGGTTTCCATACTGCAGCGGCGTCTCAAGTCCATCACCGAGGAGATGTCCATCGCCCTGGCCCGCACCACCCGTTCGCCCATCCTCTGCGAGGCCAAGGACTTCGTCACCGGCCTGTACGACGCCAAGGGCAAGATGCTGGAGCAGTGCGAGAACCTGCCCATCCTGGCCTTCAGCCTGGGGCCGGTGTGCGAATACCTGGTTGAATACTACGGCGACGACCTGCATGATGGCGATGTCATCTTTCACAACGATGTGTTCAGCCTGGGCAACCAGAATAACGACGTGGCCGCCTTCAAGCCCATTTTCTGGGATGGCCAGCTAGTGGCCTGGTCCGCCTGCAAGGGCCACCAAGCCGATATCGGCGGCGCGGTGCGCGGCGGCTACAACCCGCAGGCCACCGAAGTCTGGCAGGAGGCGCTGCGCATCCCGCCTATCAAGGTCTATGAAAAGGGCAAGCTGCGCAAAGACGTTTGGGAACTGATCTTCGCCAACATCCGCCTGGACATCGTGGCCGAGGACATGCGGGCCGAGATCGGCTCCTGCGTGGTGGGCGAGCGCGGCATCCACATGCTGTTGGAGCGCTACGGCCTGGAGGCCTTTGAGGCGCACAAGAACTACCTTTTCGAGTCCACGGAAAAGATGATGCGCGCCGAGATCAGAAGTATCCCCAACGGCGTCTACCGGGGCGAGTCCAAGGCCTACTTCGACGGCCACAACCCGGGCAGCGTCTACACCATCCGGGTGAAGGTCACGGTGGAGGACGAGGAGATCACCTTCGACTACAGCGACACCGATGCCCAGACCACCGGCTTTGTCAACGGCACCTACACCTCCAGCGCTTCAGCCACCTTGCTTACATTTCTTCAGATGGTGAACCCGGACATGCCGCACAACGACGGCATGGTGCGGCCCATGAAAATCGTTATCCCCGAGGGAACCATCCTGAACGCCTCCTATCCGGCGGCCACCACCTATGGTAACCACCTTTGCCCCAACAATGCCGACGCCATCATGCGGGCCTTGGCTCCGGCCATCCCGGACCGGGTGACCGCCGAATGGAACGAGCTTTTGTGCTCACTCACCACCGGCATCGACCCCCGCAAGGGGGAGGCCTATGTGGACATCGGCTTCATGGGGTTAAAGGGCGGCTCCGGCGCCATCCAGGGCATGGACGGCTATGACCACATCGGCATGATCGACGCTTCGGGCGGGGTGCTGGACCAGGACTACGAGATGTTCGAGCAGCAGACGCCCCACCTTTTGAAGAAGCATGAGTACTGGACCGATTCGGCCGGGGCCGGCCGCTGGCGGGGCGGCCTGGGTGTCATCACCGAGTTCATAATCGGAGGCGACGACACCCAGGTGGTGACTTTTGGCGACGGCGACATTGAGCCAGCCTTTGGCGCCCACGGCGGCGGCCAAGGCACCCTGAACACCATCTGGCTGCAATATCCCGACGGAACCAAGTACCAGTGCACCACCAAGGATTTGGTGCGGGGAGTGCCCAAGGGCACCCTATACCACCAAGACGCCGGCGGCGGCGGCGGCTTCGGCGATCCTCATGAGCGCAAAGCTGAAAAAGTGGCTTGGGAGGTAAAAAACCAAGTGACCAGCGCAGAGGTGGCTCGGGATATCTACGGCGTGGCTTTAAAGCCAGAAGGCAGCCTGGACGCCGAGAAAACCGCGCAGCTCAGGAGCGCCAGATGAATAAAGCCCATCTCTATAGCCTCTATGCCGGCGGCGTGCTGCATGTGGGTTGGGCGGTGTTCCACCTCTTTTTCCCGCGCATCTTTAAATGGCGCGAAGCCCTGGCCCAGCTCGATTTCGTCAACCGCAACATCTACCAGGTGCTGAACCTGTGCCTTACTTTCTATTTTATCGCGGCGGCGTATTTGTCCTTGGCGTTCGGGCCGGAATTATTAACCAGCGTCTTGGGGCGCAAGATCATAGCCATACTTGGAGCCTTCTGGCTCCTGCGCCTGGGCTTGCAGTTCCGCTTCTTTAAAGCGGTGCACCCCGTGTCCTTTTTGCTATCGCTATTGTTCGCCCTCACCGCGGGCGTTTACTTTTACCCCCTGATGCAAGGAGTGCGCTAAAAGACATGACCTTCATGCCCGACTTTAAGAGCCTTCAGGAGTTGCAAGCACATCAGCTCAAGGGCTTAAAATGGACCGTGGCCCATGCCTACAACGGCAGCGCAAGCTACCGCGCCAAGCTTGACCAGGCTGGCGTTAAACCGGACGACCTTAAGAGCCTGGACGACCTCGCCAAGCTGCCATTCACCACCAGCGACGACCTGCGCGAAGGTTATCCTTTTCCGCTTTTGTCGGTGCCCATCAGCGAAGTGGTGCGCATCCACGCCTCCAGCGGCACCACGGGCAAACGCAAGGTGCTTTGCTACACCAAGAAGGACATCGCCGATTGGGCCCACATGTTCGCCCGTTGCTATGAGATTGCCGGCCTCACCAAAGAGGACCGGGTGCAGATCGCGGTGGGATATGGAGTATGGACCGCGGGTGTGGGCTTCCAGCTTGGCTGCGAGAACCATGGCGCCATGGCGGTGCCCATCGGCCCGGGCAATCTGGACATGCAGTGCCAATTCCTGGTGGATTTCCAGCCGACCGTGATGTGCTGCACATCCTCCATGGCCTTGCTCTTGTCAGAGGAAATCAAGCGCCGGGGGCTCAGCGATAA
>CAZDRW010000007.1:20934-21179 GCA_964507555.1 uncultured Desulfarculaceae bacterium | reverse complement strand
TTCCTGCTGACCAGCGTTCTCAGCTTAACGCTTATGCTGGTATCGGTCCGCTATTTCACCTATCAAGGTTTCCAAGCCTATGTGCATCAGCGGGAGTTGGATAACCTGCAGAGTTTTGCGGCCGGCCTAGGGGCTTGGTTCAAACAAAATGGAAACTGGGACGGGCTCAAAGGGAATCGCGCACTGTGGGATTCCTTCATCCGCTCGGGCTTGCTTGTCGATGATCGCTTCAAGGGTGCCGCCTC
>CAZDRW010000007.1:0-20924 GCA_964507555.1 uncultured Desulfarculaceae bacterium | reverse complement strand
AGAACAGATACCCCGCAGGTCAACGCCCTTTCCGCCGGCCGGAAAACCAACCACCGCCGCGCCTCTATAGGTCCGGCCCTTCTCCTCCGCCACTTCCTCCGCGCGAGGGAATCGGGCTTCGTCCGCCGCCGCAAGCACAGCCGCAGCCAGGCCCCAGCTGGGACCCTATGCGCTTGGGCCCGCGCTTGGCTGTATTTGACCTGCGCAAAACCTTGGTGGCCGGCCAGCTCGACCAAATCCCCTTTTCTGCGTTTTCTACCTTGCCGATCAAGTCGCATGGCAAGCAGGTGGGATGGCTAGGGCTGGAACCGCCGCGTCAACTCACCCACCCCCAGGATCAAGCATTTCTCAGCCAGCAGACAAAAGTAATTTGGGCGATCGCTGCCAGCATTCTCGCGCTCACCGTGATTATCGCCTGGCTCTTGGCCCGGCATATGCTGGCCCCGGTCCGTAAGCTGGCAACAGCCACCCGCGCCTTGCGCGAGAGGCGCTTTGATACCCGCCTCCCTGTGGAGTCCTCGGACGAGCTCGGGCAGCTGGCCAAGGATTTTAACTCCATGGCCCGCGCGCTCGAGCGATATGAAGAACGGCAACAACAATGGCTCTCCGACATATCGCATGAATTGCGCACTCCGTTGGCCGTGCTGCTCAGCGAGATCGAAGCCCTGCAAGACGGTGTCCGCCAAATGGATGAGGCCTCTTTGCTTTCCCTGCACGGCGAGGCCGATCGCTTAAACAGGATGATAAATGACGTCCATGAGTTGTCCCTGGCCGAAGCTGGCGATCTAATCATCAACAAGGTCATGCTAAAGCCTGGACAAGTACTGGCGGATACCGTCGAGCGCTTCAGGCGCCGTTTAGGGCAGGCCGGCATAAAAATCGAAACGGAAATTGCGGACCAGGCGAGTCCGGCCATCATGGCTGATGAGGAGCGCTTGAGCCGGCTATTCACCAACTTGCTGGAAAACGTGCTCCGACACGCCGCAACGCCGGGCGTTTTAAAGGTATGGCAAAAGCAAAAAACCGACGCGATCAAGTTCAGCATAGAAGATTCCGGACCGGGCGTGCCCCAGGAAGCGCTGCCAAAATTGTTCGATCGCTTGTATCGGGTGGACCCTTCGCGGACCAGGAACACCGGCGGCAGCGGCTTGGGCTTGGCCATATGCAAAACCATCGTTGAAAGTCACGGCGGCGCCATTCGCGCCCTTAACGGCGCATCCGGCGGCCTATTAATCGAAATCGAGTTTCCGCTTGTTTAGACGGCAAATCATTTAACGCCCACCATTACTTGCAATGGCCTTGGCCCGCACTGACCGAGCTTGACCACCCAGCATCAATCTGCTACTGGTTTTATTAGTTATCAGAACCAGAGAACTTCCCTCACGGAAAAGCCTTGGGGCCGCTTTCCTGGACATTGCCCATGCCAGAGCGCAGCGTTTATATTGTCGAGGACGAGCGAAAACTGGCAGAAATCCTCCGCGACTATCTTGTGCGGGACGGATTCAGCGTCTCGCTCATCGATAGGGGTGACGAGGTGGTTGCCAGAGTGCGTGCCAACCCGCCTGACGCCATCCTCTTGGATATCCGGCTCCCCGGCAAAGACGGCATGAGCGTTTGCCGGGAGATCCGCACTTTCTCCAATGTGCCAATCTTAATGATCACCGCGAGGGTGGAGGAGATTGACCGCTTGCTTGGTTTGGAACTGGGGGCCGACGACTACATCTGCAAGCCATTCAGCCCCCGCGAGGTGGTGGCCAGGGTAAAGGCGGTGTTGCGCCGGGCGGGCGAGCATCAGTCCCCGGATAAAATTTCGATCGGCTACATAATCCTGGATAAGGCCAATCACCAGGCCTTTATCAAAGGAGAGCAGATCCACCTGACCCCCAGCGAGTTCGGCCTGCTCGCCGTTCTAATGAGCCAACCGGGCCGGGTCTTCACCCGCAGCGATCTTGTCCATCAAGTTCAGGGCTATGACTTTGAGGGCTACGAACGCACGGTGGACACCCACATCAAAAACCTGCGCAAGAAAATATCGGAAGCGCTGCCGGGCGAAAGCATTATCCGCACCATTTACAGCATCGGCTATTCTTTCGAATATTCTGGCCCGACTTAACTGTGTTTGAATATTAGGCAGGAAATTGATCGCGCTGCTTTTACCCGTCGCACGTCTATATGGTGAATCAAGATAAGCAGGTTGCGAGGATCGGCCTCATCAGTTGCCGATAATTCGTGCGATAACAAATGCGGCTAATCCACCCGAATGATCTTAACCCTCTTGCCTACCCATCCCAGCGGCAGATACACCCTTCCACAGGACCCACTGACGGTAACCGTCTTATGAACCACCTCTTCTCCGTAGAGCCTAAAGACCACCTCTCCTCTGGCTTGCAATTTTCCATCGCGAGGCACCGGACATAACAAACGAGGCGTTCCTTGACCATTATCATCATTGTCAAAGATCTCCAACGCCTTCACGATCCGCACTCCCTAACTTAAATCAGCCTGCGAGCTATGGTTATCTTCTCGGCCTCTTTGGCGCCCTCGTAAATTTCCAGGATCTTGGCGTGGCGGTAAAACCGCTGGATGTAGTATTCGTCAATATATCCATACCCGCCTTGCATCTGCAGAGCCTTGTCACAGGCCCAAACCGCGGTCTCGGCGGAAAAATATTTGGCCATGGCGTTAAGCTTGGGATCGGTCTGCCCCTGGTCAACCAGCCAAGCCGCCTTGTAACAAGCCAAACGCGACAACTCGATACGGGTGGCCATCTCGGCCAATTGGAACTGCAGCCCTTGATTGGCGATAAGCGGTTTGCCGAACACCATGCGCTCCTGGGTATACTTGAGCGCCAAGTCCAGCGCGCCTTGCGCCAAGCCGACGCCTTCGGCCGCCACCATGGTGCGGGTCACATCGAAAAAGTGCATGAGTTGATGAAAGCCACGGCCGTGTTCGCCCACCAGGTTTTCCGCCGGCACCCGCACCTGGTCGAAGCTCACCTCAGCGGTGTCGGAGGCACGGATCCCCATCTTGCCGTGGATCTTGCGGGAGCCCACCCCGGGACGATCCGCCTCCACTATAATGATGCTGTGCCGGGCGTAGCGTTGGTCGCTCTGGGGATCGGTCAGGCATAGCACCATATAGTAATCGCAGATAGTGCCGTTGGTGATGAACATCTTGTTGCCGTTGATGACGAACTCATCGCCGTCACGCAACGCCTTGGTACGGACTGCGGCCACGTCGGTACCCGCGTCCGGCTCGGTAAAGGCTCCGGCGGAAACCATCTTGCCGCTTACCAGCGGAGGCAGCCAACGCTGCTTCTGTTCTTCACTGCCGAAAAACTGGATCAGTTGCGAGCCGAAGGAGCGGGATTCGATGCATTGCCCGATGCCCAGGTCCACCCGGCTCAACTCTTCGCTAATTATCGCCTGCTCCAAAAAGCCATAGCCAGGCCCGCCGTATGCTTCGGGTATGGTAGGGCCTACCAGCCCCACCTCCACCGCTTTCTGGCAGACCTCTACCGGATACTTTTCCTCCCGGTCATACTCAGCGGCTATGGGAGCAATTTCTTTCAAGGCGAAGCGCCGGGCGGTTTCCTGAATAAGGCGTTGTTCCTCACTAAGATGAAAATCCATGGCCCTTTATCACCCTTCCTCGCGGCGCTCGGCTTCTTCCGCCCGTATCTCGCGCCGCAGAAGTTTGCCTACCTTGCTTTTGGGCAACATGTCGCGGAACTCGATGTACTGAGGAAGTTTATAGCTCACCAAGCGCTTCCGGCACCACTGAATTAGGTCGTAACCGGTGATACCTTTAACGTCCTTTTTAAGCACCACGAACGCCTTGATACGCTCACCCACCTTTTCATCGGGCAGCCCCACCACGCAGGCCTCGATCACCGCCGCATGCTCTTGCAAGATGGCCTCGATCTCGGTGGCCGACACCCTGTAGCCTTTGTGCTTTATGGTATCCATGGTGCGGTCGACGAAATAGAGCTGGCGAT
Source organism: uncultured Desulfarculaceae bacterium (assembly GCA_964507555.1). Classification (GTDB taxonomy): domain Bacteria; phylum Desulfobacterota; class Desulfarculia; order Desulfarculales; family Desulfarculaceae; genus Desulfocarbo. Next base: position 16,927 of record CAZDRW010000007.1, on the reverse strand, counting down.
CTTCATCCATGGCCACAATATCGCCGGTGCGATAGAAAAGTTTTCCATCGATCTCCACGAACGCCTGGGCCGTCTCCTCCGGCTTATTCCAATAAGCGCTCACCATGGGCTGGCTGTGCACCAATAGCTCGCCGGGCTTTCCATAGGGCACCGCATCCAAACTGCTTTGGTCCACCACCTTGACCTGTTTGCTGCCCAGCACAATTCCCATGCAGCCCGGCGGTGTCACTTGGCCGGCTGGATTCATGCCCACGCCGCCAACGGTTTCGGTGGAGCCGTAGCCGATGTAAATTCGCTTGCCGAAGCGGCGCTCCCAGCGCCGGGCCACTTCCAATGGCATCACGTCGCCGCCGGAGAAACAGAAATCCAGGCTGCTGAGGTCGTATTGATCCAAGCGGTCGTGTTCCAGGATCATGCGGTACAAAGCCGGCACACCTATCAAGGTGCGCCCTCTTTGGCTTTCCACCGCTTCCAGCATGGCGTCCAAGTTCACCCGGGGCTGCAACACCAAGGAGCCGCCATAGGTGAAAATGGTTCCCATAGCGCAGGTCTGGCCCAACACATGGAACATAGGCGCGGTACCCAGGATCACATTTTCCTCTGGCTTGATCAGCTCGGCGCTGCAAGCCAATTGTTCCCTGGCGCAACCGAGGAGAAGCTCGTGGGTGATGGGCACGCCCTTGGGATGCTTGGTGGTGCCGCCGGTATAGAGTATCTCCGCCACATCGCCGGAATCCACCTCTGGTATCGGAACTTCAGCTTTGCCAGCCTTTAGAAGATCGCGAATAAGTAATGTATGCTCGGCATTGGCGGTGCGGCCCTTGGGGATCTTGTCAAACAACCAGCCGAATGCCCGCTTGTAGGCTGGCAGCAGATCGGCCAGGCCGCTGGCCACGACCATCTTAATGCCAGTGTTCTCCATAACCCGGGTGACGTAGCCGTAGTTGCGGTCCGCGCAGACCACCGCCTCGGCCTGGGTGTCGTTGGCGATGTAGGCCAAGTCGTAAGGCGTGTAGATGGGCGTAATGGGCACCGCCACCGCGCCCGAGCGCAATACGCCCAGCCAAGCCACCAACCACTGCACCGAGTTGGGCATATAGATCACCACCCGGGAACCTGGCCTCAATCCCCTCTGGAGCAAACCGGCTGCGAAACGCTGCGACAATTCGTCCAGGTCGCGGTAGGTGAAATTGGTGCCCAGATAGGAAACCGCGGTCTTGCTGGGCTGGCGTGCAGCCACTTCGGCAAACGCCGCGGGAATGCTTTTCGTATGGCTTGGCTTCATTTTTCCTTCCAGCCCGGTCTAGATGCCGAAATAGGCGCTTTTGATTTCCGGGTTGTCCATCAGTTCAGGACCAGTGCCGGTCATGGCCAGCATGCCGTTCTCGATCACATAACCCTTGTCAATCATAGGCAGGATCGGGCGGGCGAACTGCTCGGATATGACTATGGTGGCGCCGGTAGCCTTTATGATCCGCTTGACAGCTTCCACCACCTTGCGCTGCATGGCCGGCGACAGCCCCAAAAGCGGTTCGTCCAAAAGCAGCAATTGGGGTTCCACCATAAGCGCCATGCCGATCGCCAGCATCTGCTGCTCGCCACCGCTCATGAGCCCCGCCTTCCTGCGGGTGAGCGCCTGCAGGGCTGGAAACAATTCCATGGCCAATTCAATGCCGCGCTTGATCTGGAGGCTGGTTTTCAGGTAGCCTGCGATGCGCAAATTCTCCAGCACTGTGCTGTCGCCGAAAACCGGATGGCGCTCCCGGCAGAGCACGATGCCTTTCCTGGCGCGCTGATAGGCCGGCATCTGGCTGATATCCTCGCCCTGATAGGTGATGCTGCCGAGGACGGTGATGCGTTCGCCGCCCTTGCGCTTCTCCTTGAGTTGGATATCCAGCATCAGGCCGCCCAAGGTATTGAGCAGCGTGGTCTTGCCCGCGCTGTTGGAGCCGATCACGCCGATTATCTGACCCTGCCCCACCTCCATGGAAAGCTCGTTCACAGCCAGGGCGTTTTCGTAAAACACCATGAGGTTGGAAACGCTAAGCATCGCCGCCCTCCTCTTCTTCGCTGCCCAGGTAGGCTTCGCGCACAGATTGCTGCTCCATGACTTCTTTGGGGTTGCCATCGGCGATCTTTTGCCCGAAGTTCATGACTACCACCTGGTCGGCGATGCGGAAAAGCTCTCGCAAGCGGTGCTCCACCATGATGATGGTCTTGCCCTGCACTTTGAGCTTATCGATCACCGGCACCAAAGACGCCACCTCGGCCAAAGACAGGCCGGAGAACAGCTCGTCCAGCACGATCAGCTCAGGAGACAGGGCAATACAGCGCGCCAACTCCAAGCGCTTGAGATAGCCATGGGGCAACACGCTGGCGTGCTTGTAGATAACCCAGGAATCGCGCTCGAAGCCAACCTCCTCCAACAAATCCTTGGCCACCGCATCCAAGTCGCCGTAGCGTCCGCCGATGAGGTGCCTGGCCCTGGGCGATCTTAGAGGCAACACCAGGTTTTTGAAGGCGGGTAATTGATAGAAGGGCTTTACCATCTGGAAGGTTCGGGCCACCCCCAGGTTGGCTATCTTGTAGGGCCTGAGGCCCGCGAGGTTCTGGCCCTTGAACAGCACCTTGCCAGTATCGGGACGCACGAAGCCGGTAAGCAGATTTATAAGGGTGGTCTTGCCGGCGCCATTGGGGCCGATCACTCCCAACACCTTGTTCTCCTCCAGCTCAAAGCTGACCTGGCTCACCGCCTGCACGCCGCCGAACGACTTGGAGAGGTTTTCCACCGAAAGGAAGGGGCTGCTCATGAGTCCACCTCCACCCACCGCTCGAATTGGGTGTATTTACGCTTGATGTAGTGGAAGATGCCCTCCGGCAGGCCCACCGTGAACACCACCAGCAGCAGCGCGTAGATCACGGTCCGCATTCCGCCCAATCCGCGCAAGAGCTCGTTCATGGGCACCAGAATGAAGCAGCCCAACAAGGGCCCGGCCAAAGTGCCCATGCCTCCCACCGCCGCGGCGGCGATGGGCAGGATGGAGTAGTCCAAGGCGAACACCGGCATCCCCACGAACTGATAGGCGTGGGTTATGAACGCGCCGGCAAAGGCAGCTACCCCAGACGAGAGGAACAGGGCCTGGGCCTTGTAATAGTAGATGTTCAGTCCGGCGCTCATCACCGCGCGGTCGTTGTCGTTGATGCCTTTTAAAATCAGCCCGTAGTCCGAGTTCATCATGCGGGTGAAGCTGAACAAGGCAATCCACACCACCACCATGGCCGCGATTAGTTCGGTCATGCCTTGGGGCAGAGACTCTATGCCGCTTAAGCCTTCGGTGCCGCCGAAGACCTTGGTGGCCTCGATAATGCGCTCTATCATGAGCGGCAGGATCAAGGTCACCATGGAAAAATAAATCCCTCGCAGCCTGAGAACCGGCAGCAGCAGAAAGGTGCAAACTGCCGCGCCCCCCACGGTGGCCAAGGGTATGGTTAACCAGGGAGACATGCCGAGATAGTGATTCAACACGCCGGCGATGTAGGCCCCGATCCCGAAAAACAGGGCCTGGCCCAGGGACACCATGCCCACCGCGGCCAACAGGTCCCAGGAGATGGCCAAGAGTCCGATCATGCAAACCTGCATTATCACGCGCTGCCAATAGGTGCTGGCCCACACGCCAACCACCAAGAGCAGCAGAACCGGTAATACCCGGGGCGCGATTATGTACAGCATCTCGCGCCATGAGTTGAGCGCGAAGATGTCGTCGGAGCGTACCTTGATGCCGCGGTCCAGCCTTTCCAGTCTTTTGGCCATAACTAGATGCGCTCCTCTAGTTCCTTCTGCTTGCCGAAAAGGCCGGAAGGCTTGATGAGGAGGATGATCAACAGAGCCGCCAGGCTCACGATCATCATCCAGTGGGTTTCGCCATAGGAGGCGGTGAACACCTGGGCGAAGCCGATCAAGAATCCGGCCACGATCACGCCGACCGTGCTGCCCAAGCCGCCTACGATACACACCGCCAATGCGTTAACCAACACGTCGTAGCCTTCATTCACCGCGATGGTGCCCAAAGGCAGGATCACCAGCGCGGCCAACGCCGCGTAGCCCGCGCCGAAGGCCACCGCATAAGCCGACACCATATCGGCGTTGATGCCAAGGGTAAGAGCGGTGCGCTCGTCCTGGGCGATGCCGCGGAAGGCGCGGCCGGTGCGCGTATAGCGGGTGAATACCCAAAGGAAGAGGGTGAGCAGCGCGCCCACGGCCACAATCAAAAGCCTTTGCGCGTCCACCACCGTCTCACCGACATCAAAGGACGCATCCAGCCATACAGGCAGCGTGTACTCAAAACCTATAAAGCCGAAGTAGCGGAACAATTCCAAAATGGCCAAGCCCACGCCGAAGGTGGCGATCACCTCGCTGATCACCAGGCCCCGCACCCGCAAAAGCACGAAGCGGAACAGCAGGCCGGCCAAAAGCGCCGTGGCCGCCACCGAAAGCGCCGCCGCCAGCCAATAGGGCAGACCCAGGCTGTTCAGAAGGCCCCAACAGGTGAAGCCGGCCATGATGTAGAGCGCGCCGTAGGCGAAGTTGGCCACGCCGCTGATGCCGAAGGTCAGGTTGAACCCCATGGCCACCAGCACCAGCATCACGCTGTTTACAAAACCGTAGATAAGGACGCCTTGCAGCACGTTTCACCCGCAGATATAAAGGTTGTCGGGCAGCCCTTGGCCGGCTCCCGCCTGGTTGGGCGGAAGCCGGCCATCAGGCGCTTATTTCTTTTTAGATTTCATCCAGGACGGCAACTTGATCTTGCCTTCCGCGATAGCAGGCGGAAAGACGATCACTCTTTTGCCGTCATCAGTCCATTGGAACGCGCAGCCCGATGCTTCCTTCTGGGGATCGTTGCCGTAGACCACCTGGTGGCCAGGAGTAAACTTAACCTTGCCCATGGCCGCGACTTCGTCAGCCGCCTCCAGCGCCTTAACTATGGCGTCCGGGTCGGCGCTGCCCGCCTTTTCAATGGCTTCCTTCAGGAGATAAACCGAGGCATAGGCCGGGGCCGGGCCGTGGCCAGATTCAATGGGCTTGCCGTATTTTTTCTCATAGGCCTGGTAGAACTTGGCGGCAGGAGCGTACTTCTGGGATGGTATGTTGCCGATCTCGAACACACAGTTGATCATGCCGCCGATTTTCTTGTCAAAGGTGTTCCAGGCGGCCGGGCCGGCGGCTGGCGAGATAAATCCCGCCATGATGGCCGGCACCTTCATGGCTTTCCATTGTTTCACCAGGGTACCGCTCTGGGGCATGTCGAAGATGGGAAGGATTATATCGGCTCCCTTCATCTTGGCCTTCATCAAAGCCGGCGAGAAATCGCTGGCCCCAGTGGGGAAGGCCTCTATCTGCAACAATTCCATCTTGAGCTTTTGGGCCAAGACGCCGGAAACGATTTTGGCGGTGATGCGGGCCCAGGCCACGTCCTGGTGCATGATGTAGACCTTGTTGAAGCCGAACTCTCTGTGCAGGAAGGCCATGGTGCCCACCAGGTAGCCCACGAAGTACCTGGCGTTCAAGCAGGTGCGGAACACATACTTATACTTGGGGTCTTTGGCGATCTTGGCCTCGGTCTGGGGAGTCATGGCGATGCTGCCCAACAGAGGCACCTTGTGCTTGGCGATCAGGTCCAGGCTGGCCATCAAGGCCTCGGAACGGAAGGGGCCCACCAACATGGCCGTGGGTTTTTTCTCCAAGATTAATTTCTCGATGCCCAGGAGCGCCTCTGGCACCGGCACGCCCGGGGCCGCGTCACGGATGTCGATGGACTCGACCTTAAAGGGCAGGCTCTTGCCCGCCACTTTCACGCCGCCAGCGGCGTTGATCTCCGCCACCGCCAGGTTAACCGCGTTCAAGCTTTCCTTGCCCTCCAAAAAACCCAGGGACGAGGGAACGCCGAGAACCAACTCTTGTGCGGCAATGGCCGGGCCGGCGCACATCATCCCCGCGGCAAGAAGGACCATCAAATAGACTGAAAAGCGTTTCATGCCTACCCTTCCTCCTGATTGAAAGATTGGATTTTTGTGCCAATCGCCGGTGTATATCCATTTATTATAAAGCAAGCCACATGCCACCAAGCTAAAAGATTGTCAACCTCTGGTATTGTCTAAGAATATCGGCGCAGAACTCAGAAAGGGAACAGGCGAAAAAGCGTAAGAATTGGTTACACTGTTGCGCGTTGGGCGGTCCCCATCAAGCAAAGATCGAGCTAACCAGTTATAATCATTAATTTATTATAAAGAAGACCGTCTTGCGTAACCTAAGGTGACCATAAAACGGCAAATGTGCAAAAAAGTAACGCTATCTGTCCTGGCCGTGGTGCCTGGCAGGCTTGACAAAAGGCGGCAGCTTTAGAGCGCCTTCCGCCAACAAGCTGGGGTAGATGATGACCCGCTCACCGGTGGATTTCCATTGCACCACGCAAGCCAGGGCCTCCTCGGCGGGATTTTGCCCAAATATGGCTTGATGGCCGCGGTGGAAACGCACCCTTCCCATAACGCCTCTACGGTCGGTGGCTTCCAAGGCCTGGGCCACCCGGTCTGGGTCCAAGCTGCCGGCCCGCTGCAAGGCTTCGGCCAAGATGTAAACCGACTCGTAGGCAGGAGCCGGCCCGTGGCCCGCCTGGATGGGGTGCCCATACCTCGCCCGGAAGGACCGGTAAAAAGCAGTGGCAGGCGGGTGCTTGGCTGAAGGCAAATTGCCCAACTCGAAGATAACGTTAATTAGGCCGTTCAAGCGGCTGCCAAACACGGACCACGCCTTGGGTCCGGTGGCGGGGGAGAGAAAGCCGCATAGGACAGCGGGCGGCCTCAGATCATTCCATTGCTTTATCAAGTTGCCGCTGGAGGGCATATCGAATATGGCCAAGATCACCTGGGCGCCGCCGGCCTTGGCGCTCTCCAGATCGGGCATGTAATCCGTGCTGCCGGGTGTGTGATTGGTCTGGCCCAGGACTTGCCAACCTGCCCGCTCAAAGTAGAGCTTGATCATCAAATAAGCCGTTGAACGCGCCCAGGCCACGTCCTGGTTGACAATATAAACCTTGTTAAAGCCGAATTCGCGCTTCATCAGCTTCATGGCTTCGATGAGATAATCCGCCAGGTATTTGGTGTTGAGCCCGACCCGGAAAATATACTTGTACTTGGGGTTGCCCAAGATTTTGGCATCCACCGCGGGCGACATGGCTATACAACCCAGGGTGGGCAGTTTATGCGCGGCCAAAAGGTCCATGGAAGCCAGGAGCACCTCTGAGCGGAAAGGTCCTATGACGATGGCGTGCGGTTTTTTGCCAGCAATGAACTCCCGTAAGCGCGCCACTGCCTGGGCCGGCTTGGTGGCGGGTTGGGTTTCAGCAAGATCGCAAGGCTCCAATTTGAATTTATGCCGCTGCCCGCCGATTCGTACGCCGCCCGCTTTGTTTATCTCGTCCACCGCCAAGCGCACCGCCTGCAGGCTCTCCGCGCCTTCCACCGTGGTAAGCGAGGTGGGGGCGCCCAGGATGATCTCCTGGGCCTGACCCGGGGAGGCAAGGGGCAAGCCAAATGCGCAGGCCAAACAAATCGCGGCAAATATGGACTTTGGTCCTTTCAAGACTCCTCGTCCTCCGAGCCCAAGTCCGATCTGATGCCCAGGCGCTCCATCTTTTCGTAAAGGCCCTTGCGTGAGATGCCCAGCATTTTGGCGGCCATGGTTTTATTGCCCTTGCAGCGCCTGAGCGTGTTGCCTATAAGCTCAGCTTCCATGTCCCTTATGGTCAAGCCGCTCTCTGGCAAATCTTCCAAAATATCAGCCACGCCGCCCGGCATAATCTTGGGTCTTATTTTTTCCGGCAGGTCGTCCAGGGCAATCTCCGGCCCTTTGGACAGGATCACGGTCCTGGCCATGCTGTTCTTTAACTCCCTGACGTTGCCGGGCCAGCCATAGTCCATGAGGGCCTGCATGGCCGATGATGCGACCCCCTCCATAGATTTTTTGTATCTGCCCGTATATTGATCCAGAAAATGATTGACCAAAAGCGGGATATCCTCAACGCGTTTGCGCAGAGGCGGCAACTGAATGGCGATCACTTCGATGCGATACAACAGGTCGCTGATGAAGCGGCCCGCTGCAATCTGGGCGTCCAGGTCGGCATTGGTGGCCGCCACCAGACGCACATCCACCTGCTTGGTTTTGGTGGCCCCCACCGGCTCAAAGGTGCCGTCCTGCAAAAAGCGCAGGAACTTTGATTGCAGGGCCAAAGACATATTGCCGATCTCATCCAGGAACAGGGTGCCGTGGTTAGCCATTTCCAGGCGACCCATCTTGTCGCCCACCGCCCCGGTGAAGGCGCCCTGCACATAGCCGAACAGTTCGGCCTCTAAAAGGCTCTCGGTTAGAGCGGCGCAATTGATGCAGACCAGGGGTTTGTCGCAGCGGCCCGATTCCTGGTGAATGCTGTGGGCCAAAAGCTCTTTGCCGGTGCCGGTCTCTCCGGTGATAAGCACTGAAGCGTCGGTGGGCCCCACGGTGCGCACTATGTCATAGATGTCCTGCATGGCCGAACTGGACCCGATGATACCGTGGAAGGTATTTTCCTTGCGCACCTGGCGTCGCAGGGATGCCAGTTCCCGGCTCATCTCCGCCTGGCGGCAGGCCTTGGCCAAAACGATGGGCAGTTCCTCGAAGTTCAGCGGTTTGATCAAATAATCGGTCACGCCTTCCTTCAAAGCCTTGATCGCGGTTTCCACCGTGGCGTTGGCGGTCATGATAATGAAAGGCGGCGCGGCGCGATGCTGGTTCATGCGCCGGTAAAGCTCCAGGCCGTTCATGCCGGGCATTTTCAGATCGGCCAGCACCGCGTCGATGCCGGGATGGTCGTTGAACACCGCCAAGGCCTCATTTCCATTGGAAGCCTTGAGCACCTCGTAGCCGTTGTCGGCCAGAAACAGCATGAGCACTTTAAGGGTGTTGATGCGGTCATCCACCACCAGGATGGTTCTATCTGCGGGCATGGCTATCACTCCAACCACGGGCTGGATAGGGGCAAAGTTATACTGACCTTGGTCCCTAGGCCAACCCGGCTCTCTATGTCCAGCACCCCGCCGTGACCCTCTACAATTCCCATGCTTAAGGGAAGCCCCAAACCGGTGCCGTCTTCCTTGGTTGTATAAAACGGGTCGAATACATTTGGCAAGTCATCCTGGCTTATGCCTTGCCCGTTATCCTCTACCGTCAGTTTAACCTGCTTGGGGCTGCCTTCGTCCATTTTGGTGGTAAAGCGCAGATCACCGCCTTTGGGCATGGCATCCATGGCGTTGAAAATCAGGTTGAGCAGCACCTGCTCCATTTGGTGTTCATCCAAGGAAACCAGGGGCAGCGAGGGATCCAGAGCATTAATGAAGCGCACCCCTCTTTGCGCCGCTTCCTCGGCCAGCACGCTTTGAGCGTCGCTGATGACCTGGTTCAGTTCGGCCTTTTCCAGCCTGGGCAAGGATTGCTTTGAAAAATACAGGATTTCCGTCACCACCCGATTAAGGCGGTCGATCTCCTCGCAAACCAGGCTGGTGTATTGCTGGATCAAGGGCTCATGCGCCCAGCGTTGTTGCAGGTGGACCATGGCGCCTTTCATGGCGTTTAAGGGGTTCCTGATTTCATGGGCCACGCCGGCGGACAAACGCCCCAGCGAGATCAGCTTCTCAGAGCGCACCAACTCGCTTTGGATGCGCGCCAGGTTGCGCACCATGCGATTGAAGGAGCGCGTCAAGTCCCCCAGTTCGTCGCGCGATTTTACCGGAATCTCCTGATCCAAATCGCCGCTGGCCAGGCGGTTGGTGGCCGACACCAAGCGCCGCACCGGTCGCGACAAGTTATAGGAGAGAATGTAAACCCCCAAAAGCGTCACCAAGAGAGTCACCGCCACGGTTTGGATCACCTTGGTCTTGATCATCTGGGCTTCCCGGCCGAATTCCTCCATGGGTATGGTCACGGCCAGGGACCAGTTCATAATGGGAATAGGCGCGAACGCCGCCACCTTCCAACTATCCTGGAACCTATAATTTTCCCACCCCGTCTTGCCCTGCATCATGTTTTTGACCAGCCTTTCAATGCTGGGGTCCGGGTAGTTGCCAATATGATTCTTATATGGAGGGTATTGGGGATGGATAAGGGTATTGCCCTTATCATCCACCAAAAAGGAATAACCCTCTTGGCCGACGTGGATCGCGCGCACCACTTCAATCAATTTTTCAAAATCCAGATCGATCACCATCAAGCCAGCCAACTCACGCCAACCGTAATAAAACTGCTTGGCGCAGTGGATCACATACCCGCGCCTCTCCCGGGAATTTACCAAGCGGGAAAAAAAGATGCCTTTAGTGCTTTGGAAAATTGCCTTTTTAAAAAAGGCATCCCCACTCAAATCACGCATTACCGGCACGGCGCCGCTTCGTCCCACGCTGATCAATTCCTGGCCGTGCAGGTCCACGAAGCTAATGCGGTGGTAATAGGGGGTTCGTGACAGGATGTCGCCCAGGAGCTTGACCAGGTTGGCCCGGTTGAATTCAGCCTCGGCTTGCAGGCGGAACAACCTGGCCAGGTGATAATCCTCCAACACCGGTAAGCTGGTAATGGTGTCAAGGTCGATGCGGCAGTTATAAAAGACTTGATTGATCTTTTGGGCCACCGACTCCACTTGCACCATTTGCTCCTGCCGGACCAAACGGTTGACCCGTTCCACCGAAGCCTGGATGGAAAAATAGCCCACCACCGCGATGGGTATGCACACCAGGGGGAGGATGAATAGAAGCAATTTGACAAGTATGGATATGCGGAAATTCACCTGTTTCTCCGCCGGGGAGCAAATGACTCTTATCGTCTAGGGCATCGGTTTGTTCATCATGTCGCTAGGCAGGATAACTTGAACCATGCGATAAAGCCAATTTAAGTTTCGGGACATGGGATACAGGGTCCGTTGCCGCCAGGAGGTGTGAAACAACCAAAGGCGTCAAGAGCATAATGGCATGAATATAAATGGATGGCAGCATGAAGCTGGCCATGCTGACGGGGAAAGCGTCTGTCGGGTAAGTCAGTTGGCTTCACTCTTCGACAAAGCATCGTTCCTTGGATCAGCAGATTGGCCCTGGGCGACAACATGAAGCGGGGCCGCCCCATTTTAGGGGGACCCCGCGATTTTCTTTACCTACCGCCAGCTGCGGCTATTTTCAGTTAGAACCCTGAAACGCTACTTTTTTGCTTCAACCGCTTCGGGGATCAGTTCCACCACCGCCATGGGAGCCGCATCGCCTCGGCGGATGCGGGTGGGCACTACGCGCACGTGGCCGGAAATGCGGTCCTGGTAGCGGTCTTTGCCGTCCGCGAACAGCTTGCCGCACACCTTGTGGGACCGGATGAAGGATTCAGCCTGGCGTCTGGCGTGCAGATCGCCGCGCTTGGCCAAGGTGATCATCTTCTCGGCCACCGGCTTGAGCTCCTTGGCTTTGATCCAAGTGGTTTCAATGCGATCATGCTCGAACAGCGAGGTAACCATGTTACGCATCATGGCCTTGCGGTGAGCAGTGTCGCGCGAGAGCCTGCGAGATAGCCTTTTATGCCTCATTTTTTTAGCCTAATCCTCTATGCAAATCGGTTCCAGCCCAAATCGATGCAATTACGGGCCGAGCCTACGGAGTCTTAACCTTTACGTTAGCGTCCAGCTCTTCACGGGGCGGGAAGCCATCCAGTTTCATGCCCAGGTTGAGCCCCATCTCGGTCAGCATTTCCTTAATCTCGTTAAGGCTCTTGCGGCCGAAATTCTTGGTTTTCAGCATCTCGCCTTCGCTCTTTTGCACCAACTCGCCGATGTACTTGATGTCGGCATTCTTCAAGCAGTTGGCTGAGCGCACACTGAGCTCCAGCTCATCCACGGTGCGGAACAGGTTCTCGTTGAGCTGCGGCTCCTCTTCAGTCTTCTCTTCCACCGGCTCGGGCTCCTCGGGGAAGTTGATGAATATGGTTAGCTGCTCTTTGAGAATCTTAGACGCATAGGCAACCGCGTCTTCGGGGCGCACCGCACCATTGGTGTGCACCTCCAAGGTGAGCTTGTCGTAGTCGGTGATCTGGCCCACGCGGGCTTGCGTGACCACGTAGTTCACCTTGACTATGGGCGAAAACGCCGCGTCCAAGGCGATGACGCCGATTGGATCATCGGGGTTTTTATTGCGATCGGCGGTCACGTAGCCCTTGCCGGTCTGTACCGCCAGCTCAGCCTCGATGGAGCCATCGGGGCCCAAAGTGGCGATATGGTGCTCCGGGTTTAAGACCTCCACGTCAGGCGGAGTCTTTATATCACCGGCCATGACCGTGCCCTCGCCACTGGAGCTGATGCCCAAAGTAGTAGGGCCATGGCCCAGATAGCGCAGGCGCACGCCCTTAAGGTTCAGGATGATGTCGGAAACATCTTCCAGCACCCCGGGGATTGTGGAGAACTCGTGCAACACCCCATCAATACGCACACTGGTGATCGCCGCCCCTTGCAGGGAAGAAATCAAGATGCGCCGCAGAGCATTGCCGATAGTGTGGCCGAACCCGCGCTCCAAAGGCTCGCAGGAGAACTTGGCATAGCTATCGCTACGGGAGTCCTCGTCCACCTCGATGCGCGAAGGCCGGATCAGCTCTCTCCAGTTCCTCTCCATGTTCTCTCCATCGGAAGGCGCCGCCGGTGAGCCTAGGCTTATCAAGCTTGGCCGCCTCTAAAAGCCCCGCCCCCTGCCGTTCAGGGGATGCCGCATCTCAAGCGGAAGCGGGCGCCGGCGCGCAATTCCAAAAATCAGGGTTGCCCATCCAACTAGCGGGAGTAAAGCTCCACGATGAGCTGCTCCTGCATGGGCAGGGTAAGCTCCTCACGGTTGGGCAGGGCTTTCACCGTGCCGCTGAAGTTGGCGCCGTCCAGCTCCAACCACGCGGGCACCGTGCGCCGGGCCACTGCCTCGAGGGCGGCCTTGATTTGGCCAATCTCGCGGCTCTTTTCCCGCACGCTAATAACATCGCCGACCTTCACCCGCGCCGAGGGTATGTCCACCCTCTTGCCGTTGATGTCGATGTGGCCGTGGCGCACCCAATGCCGGGCCTGGGTGCGGCTGGAAGCAAAGCCCAGCCGGTAAGCCACATTGTCCAACCTCAGCTCCAGGAGCATGAGCAGGTTGTGGCCGGAGACGCCCTTTAGGCGCGCGGCGTTTTTATAGGTCAGCTTGAACTGCTTTTCCGCCAGACCGTACATGCGCTTGACCTTCTGCTTCTCGCGGAGCTGCAGGCCATAGTCGCTAACCTTGCCGCGGCGGCCCTGGCCATGCTGGCCGGGAGGGAAAGCGCGCCTTTCGACTGCGCACTTGTCACTATAGCAGCGGTCACCCTTTAGATATAGTTTCTGGGTCTCGCGCCGGCAGAGCCGGCAAACGGAACCACGATACCTGGCCAAAGTAATCCTCCGGTTTTAACTAGACCCGGCGCCGCTTGGGCGGCCGGCAGCCGTTATGGGGAATTGGAGTCACGTCGCGGATCACGGTGACGTTGAGCCCCGTGGCGGAAAGCGCTCTGAGCGCCGCCTCGCGGCCGGCCCCGGGACCGTTCACGTTGACTTCCACACTGCGCATGCCATTGTCCATGGCCTTCTTGGCCGCGTCCTCAGCCGCAAGCTGCGAGGCGAAGGGCGTGGACTTACGTGAGCCCTTGAACCCCTGCACCCCCGAAGAGGACCAGGACACCACGTTGCCATTGGGGTCGGTAATGGTAACAATGGTGTTGTTGAACGTGGACTGGATGTGCGCAACCCCTGTGGGGATGTTCTTTTTTTCCTTGCGCTTCCGGGTCGTTTTCTTCTGTGCCTTGGCCATTACTTCTTCCTCTTGCCGATGGCGGAGCGGCGCGGGCCCTTGCGGGTTCGGGCGTTGGTGCGGGTCCGTTGGCCGTTCACCGGGAGACCCCGGCGGTGCCTAAGGCCCCGGAAGCAGCCCAAATCCATGAGCCGCTTGATATTCATGGACACCTCGCGCCTCAGGTCGCCTTCCACCTTGAAAGCGTCGTCAATGACCTGGCGGATGCGGTTCACCTCGTCATCAGTGAGGTTGTCGCTGCGCGTGTCCACGTTCACCCCCGCCTCAGCCAAAATATTCTTGGCGGAGGTGCGGCCGATGCCGAAGATGTAGGTGAGCGCAACCTCTATCCGCTTATTCCGCGGAAGGTCAACGCCTGCGATTCTGGCCACTATCCTACCTCCTAAAGTCCTCTCGTACTTTTAAGGCCTTTGGCGCGGCGGCTCCTTTTGGTCGGATCCGGCGCGAGCCTTGTCAAAATACCGCTTAGTTAACGCAGGGCTCTAGCCCTGACGCTGCTTGTGCCGCGGGTTCTTCTTGCAGATCACCCTCACAACGCCTTTGCGCTTAATGATCTTGCAGTCTTTGCAAATCTTTTTTACCGAAGCCCGTACTTTCATGGCTTATGCTCTCAGTCCAAGTTGTCAATCCACAGGTTAGGCTGCCCGGCTTTAAGTTCGGCCCCGCCTAATCGGAACCTGCCACCCGGGCTCTCGCCCCGCCTTGGGCCGCGCCTGAAGACGCGTTCAAAATCATTAACCGCCGCCCCATCACGCCTTTGGCTTTGGAGCGCGCCAAAAAATCAATATCGAGCTTGCCCCCTCTAGGGGAGGCTCAACACCCGCGGCCCGTTTTGCGTTATGGCCACCGAGTGCTCGAAGTGGGCGGATAGTTTACCGTCCATCGTCACTGCCGTCCACCCGTCTTCCAACACGCGGACCTCGTAGCCGCCCGCGTTAATCATGGGCTCGATGGCGATGACCATCCCGGCCTTGAGCTGCAGTCCGCTACCCGGGCTGCCGTAATTGGGCAGCTGGGGCTCTTCATGCAGGGACCTGCCGACGCCATGGCCCACAAACTGCCGGACCACCGAGAAACCAGCCGTTTCCGCCACTTCCTGCACCGCGTGGGACACGTCGCCCAGGCGGTTTCCCGGCTGCATCATCTTGATGCCGGCCTCAAGCGAAGCCTTGGTGGCTTCCATCAGCCGCTTCGCATCTTGGGAAACCCGGCCCACGGGCAGGGTCACCGCGGCGTCCCCGTAAAAACCCTCGTAAATGACGCCGAAGTCCACCGACAGTATGTCGCCCTCTTTCAGCCTGTTCCCGTTGGGGAAACCATGCACCACCTGCTCGTTAACCGAGCAGCAAAGGGCGTATGGGAAACCTCCGTAACCCTTGAAGGCCGGCTTGACTCCGAAATCCCGGCACATCTCTTCGGCCATCTTGTCAAGGGCCGCCGTGGTCACTCCCGGCGTCACTTCCCCGGCGATGCTCTGAAGCACTCGGGCCACCATGCGGTTGGCCTCGCGCATCTTGTCTATCTCGGCCGGGGTCTTTAACTTTACCATCGCCTCATGCGCTCCCTGGCCAGCCGGACGGTGCCGCCCGGCCAGCCGGGAACTATCTTTAGCCCAGGACCGCCTTGACACGGCCGAAGATGTCATCAATGGCGCCGACGCCATCGATGGGCCGCAAAAGGCCCTTGCCCTGATAATAATCAATAAGCGGCTTGGTCTGGCTATCGTAGACCTTTAGCCGGTTGGAAACCGTGGCCTCGTTGTCGTCATCGCGCTGATACAGCTCGCCGCCGCATTTGTCGCACTTGCCCTCGGTCTTGGGCGGATCGAAGATTACATGGAAGCCCGCGCCGCAAGCCTTGCAGGTGCGGCGGCCGGTCAAACGGCCCATGAGCTCCTCGTTGGCCACCTCGATGGACACCACATGATTGATATCCTTTTTGAGATTCGCCAACACTTTGTCCAGCGCCTCAGCCTGGGGCACGGTGCGCGGGAAGCCGTCCAACATAAAGCCCTTGTCGGTGTCGGGCTTGGTCAGGCGCTCCTCAACCAAACCGATCACCACCTCATCCGTAACCAACTGGCCGGCGTCCATGAACTTCTTGGCTTCCATGCCGAGTTGGGTCTTGTTCTTGACCGCTTCGCGCAGCATGTCGCCCGTGGAAATCTGGGGAATGCCGTAAGCGTCCACCATCTTCTTGGCCTGCGTGCCTTTACCCGCCCCCGGAGGGCCTAATAGAATCAAATTCATTACCGAAGCTCCCTTCCCCGTAACCTGACTAAGCCTTCGAAAAAAATACCCCTTTTAGCCGGCGCGCCCCTTGACGGTGCCCTTCTTCAAGAAACCGTCATAGCTGCGCTGCAACAGGTGGCTCTCGATTTGGCTCATGGTGTCCAGGGCCACGCCGACCACGATCAACAGCGCCGTGCCTCCAAAGTAGAAAGGCACGTTAAACTGACTTATCAGTATGGTGGGCAGCACGCAAACCGCCGATAGGTAGATGGCGCCGCCCAAAACGATGCGGGTCAGCACGCGGTCGATATATTCCGCGGTGCGTTTGCCGGGGCGGATGCCCGGGATGAACCCGCCATATTTCTTCATGTTGTCGGCCACGTCCGTGGGGTTGAAGGTGACCGCGGTATAGAAATAGGCAAAGAAGAAAATCATGACCACGTAAATCAAGCTATAGAGCACACCGCCCGGCGTTATGGCCTTGGCCGCGCTCTGCACCCACGGCACCTGGATGAACTGGGCTATGGTGGCCGGAAACATGATGATGGAACTGGCGAAAATGGGCGGTATCACGCCCGAGGGGTTGATCTTCAGCGGCAGGTGAGTAGTCTGCCCGCCGTACATGCGGCGGCCCACCACCCGCTTGGCGTATTGCACCGGTAAGCGCCGCTGACCCTGCTCCACAAAGCAGATGGCCGCGATCACCAGCACCATCATGGCCAGGATGATGATCAGCATGAAGAGGCTCATCTCGCCAAAATTCACCATCTGGAAGGTCTTGA